>NZ_SGSW01000069.1:0-13399 GCF_004209125.1 Acinetobacter sp. WCHAc060033
CATTGATGATCTTGTTATCATTTGCATCAAATCCATTCGCTTTAACCTCACCTGTAAATACAGGTGCGTTCACTATATTATATTTATAAGTGTTGGTTGTTGCATCATACTCCGCTGTTGTATTGGTACCATCAGCAAACGTAATCGTTTCGCCTAATTTCACATTATCAGCAGTTCCATTATTTGCTTTGAAATTTAGACCTTGATCTGCTGTATTTTGTGCTGCAACAGCCTTTGCATCTGCTGTAGTCGCTGCCGCTTGAGCAGCTACTGCTTTGCCATCTGCTATGGATGCATTACTTAATGCACTATTCGCTGTGGTATTCGCTGTATTTGCTGTTGTTTGTGCAGCATTTGCCGCATTTTGAGCTGCTGTGACATTGGTATTTGTTGTAAAGAGTTGCCCACCATTCACTGCTTCTTTTGAGTTTGCAGCAACTGAGCCATCTGTAACATTGATGATCTTGTTATTATTTGCATCAAATCCATTCGCTTTGACCTGACCTGTAAATACAGGCGCGCTCACTATATTATATTTATAAGTATTGGTTGATGCATCATACTCCGCTGTTGTATTGCTACCATCAGCAAACGTAACCGTTTCGCCTAATTTCACATTATCAGCAGTTCCATTATTTGCTTTGAAATTTAGACCTTGATCTGCTGTATTTTGTGCTGCAACAGCCTTCGCATCTGCTGTAGTCGCTGCCGTTTGAGCAGCTACTGCTTTGCCATCTGCTATGGATGCATTACTTAATGCACTATTCGCTGTCGTATTCGCTGTATTTGCTGTTGTTTGTGCAGCATTTGCCGCATTTTGAGCTGCTGTGACATTGGTATTTGTTGTAAATAGCTGACCACCATTCACTGCATCTTTAGATGTTGCTGAACTAATATCACCCGCCGCAACATTAGTGACTTTATCACTACCTACATCTAAACCATTGGCTGTACTGGTCAATGTTGTTGTATTTGCGCCTGTACCAACAACAACTTGAGGCGTGTTTACACCTGTTGTACTTAAACTTGTATTTCCTGCTGTAACACTAGTGACATTCAATGCTGGATTCAGTTTAACTTGAACCCCAGTAGCCGATGCCACTGTCGCGATATTACTATCACCTGTTACTGCAACAGTATCGCCTAACTTTTTAACACCTGTCGTTGTACCACCATCACCTGTAAAGGTTAAACCTGTACCATCAATCGCTGTTTTAGCCGCAACACCTTTAGCTATATCTGATTTCGCTGTTGCTGATAAATCAACTGCATAATCAGTTACATTGTTCGCATTTTTTGTACCAGGCGTCACTGTAACAGATGATGATGGTGATGCTGATACTGTTGTGCCATCAGCATTTACTGTATAGGTGATCGAGCCATCTGCTGCCGTCACTGGTACTACTGTAGCATTTGTACCTGAAACAACGGTTCTTTTTGATGCTTTAATCGCATCATCGATCGTTGTTTTACCCGTTCCACCGATATTGGTTGGCGCTGTATAGGTATTTGTCCCTGCAACATAGGTAGCACCACTACCTGCACCCAAAGCACCGACTAGTCTAGCATTCGTATCATCATGACTTTTATCTAGTTGTGCTACCGTAACTGCATCAGTAGCTGCCGAACCATCTGCAAGGTTCTGAATACGGCGACCACCTACACCTACAGCACCAAGTGTTGGAGCTCCAGCACCCGTTAGGAAAGCTGAGCCTGATGATGCACCACCAACAGAGCCACTCCCCAATGCAACACCATCATTCGCTGTTACATTTGCACCATAACCTAGTGCTGTACCACGTAGCGCTGATGAAGTTGCTGTACTACCGATCGCAACTGTACCCGTCACACTGGTCGTATCTACACCCGCAGAAGTTGCACCTAAGTAAACATTATTCCCTAGTGCAAAAGCATCCGTTGTTGTAGAACCAATCGTATTGTTATTACCGACAGAATAAGAGTTTGCACCATTGATAATACTTGGGTCACCAATTGCACCAGAGTTGTTCCCTGAAACTTTATTGCCCACACCAATACTAATAGACTGGTTACCCGTCGCTTGCGCACCTTTACCAATCGCAATTGCATTGACATTTGTCGCAGTTCCAGCAACAGATTCACCACCAATCGCAATAGAGTCTGCACTCAGCGCTTTCGCACCTGCTGTTGCATTCCCACCGATTGCTGTTGCACCAGCACCAGCAACTTGAGTCGCATTAGCAACTGTATTGCCTCCTGAACCGATCGCAGTACCATATACTTGCGTTACATTGGCATTTTGACCAATCGCAATAGTTGAATTCGCGCCTGCATTTGAACCACTACCCAATGCGATCGAACCCGCCCCACTACTTGTCGCAATACGACCAACAGCGACACTATTAACTCCTTCAGCATATGCCATACGACCAATCGCTGTAGCGTCAGTTGTAACTTTTGTAGCAACACCTATACCTACACCACCTACACCATCTACTAGGTTTCCTACTCCCAACGCAACATTATACCCTAGACCAGATGTTTTATTTCCCAAGCCGATCGCAAAACTAGGCGCCGTAGAATCTACGATATTTTTGCTACCAATAGCAATACCAGCAGTTGATATCGTTGAGTTATCCCCTACGACTACAGAAGCAGCAAGGATTTTCGTATCACCAGTTGCAAAATTAACAGAACCACCACCTCTTATATTAGTAATACCCTGATCACTAATATTATTTGCTCGATTAGAAGCTGAACCACTACCAATTACAACATCATTAGTCGCAGTTGCCTGCGCCCCATTACCTATCGCAACTGAGCTTACCCCTGAAGCTTTTGATGTCCCTCCCAAAGCAGTTGCATTACCTGCCGTTGCCTGAGCAAAAGAACCTACAGCAGTAGCTTGTTGCGCTCCGCCAGTGGTTGTTGCTTTGGCATTATGGCCAATCGCAATATTGTTTCCTGTACTCGTTGAATCACCACTGGTCGCTGTCGCACCTGACATAATGGCTAAGTTGTCATTTCCTGTAGCGATTGCTTTATTTGATGGATTATCCCCAATAGCAATCGCTCCACCTATAGTCGCTTTAGCCTCTGCTCCATAACAGGTGGCATCGCTACCAGTATTAAACTGAGCGCCTACGGGTGTTGTTCCTCCACAAACTGCTAAATTTGCTACCGCCTCTGGACTAAATGTCACCATGAATGCAACTGTTGCTGCACCAACAATACCTGTCACTTTAGACGACTTGGTTTTGCCTTTGGCTAACTCAGACACTGCAACCCAAGTACCTAAAGTCGCATTCCAAATCACTTTATAAATTTTATTCATCAAAGTATTTCCTCTAGGTTTAGCATTGCAATGGTTGTTTTTGTTCCAGCAATGTCTATAAAACATACAAATTTTTGCTTATTTAACAATTTACCAATATTTTATGCAATGATTTTTTGAGATATATTTCACTTTATTTTAATATTTACACAAAACAATTCACCATATTCAAATAAAAGGTGACTAAATCATATATTTTAAAATTATTAATTATTTAAATCATACGCATAGATATATATCAAATATTATTAAGAATAGCTAAATTAATATTAACTGAAATCACATATATGACATTTTTTGTCACCCAAGCCCGCAATTATTTAGTTTATTTACATATCAATATCCAAATTAAGTTACGAAAATAATATTTACATTTTTATAAAAATATGATTCTTTGATTTATTGTAATTTTCATTTTTAAAGATTTGCTATAATTATGCTTAGATAAATTTTGGATGAGTTTCACTTTTGAAGATTATTTTTGCAGGTACCCCTGAGTTTGCAGCATCTGCTCTAGCAGCTTTGATCCAAACAGATCATGAAATTGTTGCTGTATATACCCAACCTGATCGTAAAGCAGGCCGTGGACAAAAATTAACAGCCTCTGCGGTAAAACAACTTGCTTTGGAAAATAATCTTCCTGTTTACCAACCTTTGCATTTCAAGGCTTCAACTGAAGAAGGTTTGGCAGCACAAAAAGAATTGGCAGATTTAAAAGCAGATGTCATGGTCGTTGCGGCTTATGGCTTAATTTTGCCTCAAGCAGTTTTAGATACACCGAAGTATGGTTGTTTAAATATTCATGGTTCTTTACTCCCTCGTTGGCGTGGTGCAGCTCCGATTCAACGTGCCATCGCCACAGGTGATACTGAAACAGGTGTGACCATTATGAAAATGGCTGCGGGTTTGGATACAGGTGATATGATGTATAAAACCATATGCCCAATCACAGCGACTGATACCTCTGCAACATTGCATGACAAACTTGCCATTCAAGGTGCGGAAGCGATTTGCGCGGTTTTAGAAACAGAACAAAAATTACAACACTACTTGGATACGCGTGAAGTGCAAGATGAGCAATTCACGGTTTATGCACACAAGCTCTCAAAGGCTGAAGCTCAAGTGGATTGGTCAAAGTCTGCCATTGAAATTGACCGTAACATTCGCGCATTTAATCCTTGGCCAGTGGCTTTTACCCCGATTGATGAAAATAACAATTTACGGATTTGGAATTCTCAAATTTCAGACCTAATTGCCAATGGTGAATCTGTCGGTACAATTCTTGAGATCAATAAACACGGCGTGCATGTCGTATGTGGTGAAGGTGTGATTTGCCTTTCAAGCTTACAATGGCCAGGGGGCAAAGCTATCAACGCAGTACAAATTTTGCAAAGTCATAAACTTTCTGTAGGACATATATTCTCATGAGCCAAATTCAATCATCAGCAAAAAACTTGAATTTGCGTGCTCAAGTGGTGAAAACTTTATTGGCTGTCCAAAATGGTCAATCTTTAAATTCTGTTTTAAACCAACATTTAAATATTGTGTCTGAACGAGATCGTGGCTTATATCATGAGCTCACCTTAGGTTGTCTACGTCAATGGTATGGATTAAAAGCCATTACTTTGCCATTACTGACTAAACCTTTGGACAATGAAGCATTGGAAAGCTGTTTATATCTCGGTTTATATCAGCTTTTATGTACGCGTATTCCTGCGCATGCTGCGATTTCGGAAACGGTCAATGCCGTTAAGCAACTTGGTTTTGAGCCGATGAGTGGTTTGGTCAATGCAGTTCTGCGCCGTGTTTCACGTGAAACAGAAGAATTCCAAACAGCCTTAAATGAAGCGCATGGTTTACCAAGTTGGTTATTTAAACGTCTGAAAAAAGATTGGGCTGAACAATTGCCTGAACTGTGCCACAACCTCAAACAAGTAGCACCACTGACGCTCCGTGTGAATGAACGTCAAATCAGCCGTGATGAATATCTTGAAATTTTAGAAGAAGAAAACATCAGTGCCCATCCATGTGACTTGTCTGAAGTCGGAATTGTTCTCGAACAAACAGGAAATATCACCAACTTACCCGGCTTTGAAGAAGGTGGTTTCTCAGTTCAAGATGAACATGCCCAACTTTGTGCGACTTTACTTCCGGACTTAAATGATAAAGTCGTGGTCGATGCCTGTGCTGCACCAGGTGGTAAGACAGCGCATATTTTAGAGCGTTTTAACCCCAAAAAACTGATTGCACTTGATCATGATGAAAAGCGTTTATTGCGTGTTTCTGAAAACTTAGAACGTCTTGAATTAAATGCCTATGCTAATGTGGAAATTATTGCTGCGGATGCAACCACATGGACAACCGAGCAAGCTGTAGACTGTATTATCCTAGATGCGCCATGCTCTGCCATCGGCGTGATGCGTCGTCATCCTGATATTCGTTTACTGCGTCAGTCTACTGATATTCAAAAAACGGTGGATTTGCAAAAGCAGATTTTGAACCAGATGTGGCAACAGCTTAAAGTTGGTGGCACATTGCTTTACATCACTTGTTCTATTTTAAAAGCTGAAAATGAACAGCAAATGGTAAATTTCTTTGCTGAACATGCGGATGCTAAAGAAGTAAAAATTGATGCAAAATGGGGTTTAACTCAGATTCATGGTCGTCAGTTATTGCCTGAAACGGGTTTTGGCGATGGTTTTTATTATTGTAAAATCCAGAAAACCGCATAAACCTTTGCTTCACTGAAACGCTATAAAAAATGCCCGATCAAGTGATCGGGCATTTTTATATTTAAAGTACTGAAATCAATCTTCAGCTTCATCTGGATTTTTAACAAGATGGATGGTTGCAAGAATCAAACCACCCCACAATAAAACAATCGACAAAATCATCATGATGATCGCGGATGTATTCATCTTAGTTGTCTCCCGAAGTTTTGTCTTTCATAACGCTGAGTAACACTGAGCCCAGTACAAAGAATACCAATACAGCACCACCAATCAACCACAAGGTTGATGAAGGATAACCACCATAACCTTCGGTAAGCACTGCTTTAATGGTTAATCCCAACGCAACGAGTAATGATAATGGTGTAATGACGCTCAGTAAAAAATTCCAACCTGCACCAAGTTTAATACTTGAGTATTGATTGACATGATCTTGAAGTTGTTTCATCAATGGACGACGGAACCATGACACCAAAATAATCGACAATAGACCACCACCCACAATACCAATGTTATTGGCAAAGTAGTCAATGATGTCAACAAAGGTGATGGCACTGTGTGTTGAGAATAAAATCGTTGAAATAACTGCAGAAACACCACCAATAATCGTCACAGCTTTATTTTTAGACCAACCAAACTTATCCTGAAACGCTGCAATTGGCACTTGTAAAATACTGACCATTGAGGTGATCCCTGCGACAACAAGTGAAGCAAAGAACAAGAATCCAAATAAATCACCACCCGCACCCATACTTGAAATAATCTTCGGGAATGCGATAAATGCCAAGCCAATTCCGCCTGAAACCACTTCCTTTACAGGTACACCCGAACTTTGTGCCATGAAACCGAGTACAGCGAAAACCCCGATCCCTGCCAAGATTTCAAAAGATGAGTTCGCTAACGCCACAACCACACCTGAACCAGTCATATTGGCTTTTTTGTTCAAGTACGATGCATAGGTCAACATGATCCCGAAACCAACAGAGAGTGAGAAGAAGATATGACCGAACGCTGCCAACCACACTTTATAATTGGTCATTGCATCCCAATTCGGTGTAAAGAATGCATTTAAACCTTCTGCTGCACCTGGTAAGCGGATTGCTTGAATCACGAGAATCGAAAATAAAATGACCAGTAAAGGCATAAAGATTTTATTGGCAAGTTCTACTCCACGACGAACACCGCCATAGAGAATAAACATTACCACTGCCCATACAATGACTAAGCCAAAGAATAGAGTGGGTACAAAGCCCATCGCCAAACCTTCACCATTTGCCAAGTAGCTTTTAAAGAAAAAGTCTTCGGTATTTGCGCCCCATTGTTGACCAATGGAGTAGTACATATAACTGCCTGCCCATGACAAGACACTGGCATAGTAGATCCCGATGACCAAGGTCACCATCACTTGCCACCAACCCAATGCTTCACTGTTCATTAACTTTTTATAAGCCGTTGGAGGTGCTTTACGGAACTTATGCCCCACGGCATAGTCTAAAAATAATAGTGGGAGACCTGCTGCAAAAATTGCAATCAAATACGGTACTAAAAATGCACCACCACCATTTTCATAAGCAACATAAGGGAACCGCCAAATGTTACCCAAACCCACGGCTGAACCAATCGCCGCTAAAATAAAGCCTGATCGTGCCGACCAGCTTTCACGATTATCTGACATAGAAAATACCTAAAATGTGTGGGCTCTCCATTGCCGCATATTGTGTTTATCTTTGACGTGCAAAAAAGAGTCCAATTCCTAAATTCTTTGTTGTTTGAATAAAACAGCACCTTTTGAGCACTTTGTTGTTATTGCAAACCAACACTTTGTCCTGATTTCTTGCTTAAAGAAAATCTTAAAAAATGTTGTTTAATGGCGCAACAATACCTGTTTTCCTTGCCTTTTACTGTAGTTTCTACACTAAATTCGACTTTAGAATGAAGTTTTTCCAATTAATTGATTATTTTTTTATCCGTTTTGCTCCTTCTGCACATTTTTATTTAGAGCACTTAAGTTTTACTTTACATTGTTCGGAATCCGATAATGCCCTGTAATTTTATATTCATACAAAATATCATTTTCCCGAGTGCCATAACCAATATTATGAATAATTAACGGGTTTTTGGAAATTAGTGCTGTTTTATCTGAAACAATCCCAATATGCACCAATCCTTTGCCCAAATCCCAAGTCACAATATCACCCGCTTGATATTTCTGATCATTTGCTTGATAACCTTGGCGTTGGAAATAGGTCATGATATTCGGCACACGACGGTGATCAATATTTTTATCCGTGCCTTTTAAGCCCCATTTCTGCGGGTAGCGTTTAAAATTGGCTTTCATATCTTCATGAATGCGCTGTTGCAAATCAATGCCTTGATGGCGTAAAGCCCGAATCACAACATCGGTACAGACTCCTTTGACCAAAGGTACATCACCCATTGGATACTTCAGTTGGGTATAAGCAGGATCGTAATACAGTGTTTTCCAAATTTGCGAACGTGCATCTGTCACTAACTTTTCAGATTGAAATGCCCAAACAGGTAAACTGCTTAACATCAATAAAAATAGTGCAAAAAACTGATTTAAATTTTTTATTCTCATCATCAACGCTCAAATTATTCAAAATATCTAATGATTAAAAAAGGAGCCGAAGCTCCTTGTTAATATGACTTATTGTTTAATCACAAGCAATCGTTCTTCTTGCATATCCCGAATCGCAGACTGAATCCCCTCACGACCTAAGCCTGAATCTTTCACACCACCGTACGGCATATTATCGACACGGAAGGTTGGAATATCATTGATAATCACACCACCGACATGTAAGTGATCCCATGCATAGAGCATCTTATTCAGGTTCTGTGTATAGACTCCTGCTTGTAGACCAAAACGGCTCTTATTAATGATCTCTATACCTTTTTCAAAGCCTTTATATTTTTCTAGAATCGCGACAGGACCAAAGACTTCATCTTGATATACTTCCAGTGACTCATCGACATTTTCGAGTAGGGTTGGTTCAAACAACACACCTTTCAAAGTACCACCTGTAAGTATTTTTGCACCTTTCTTCTCTGCCTTATCCACCCATTTTTTCAAACGTAGCGCTTCTGATTCTTTGATCATTGGTCCCACCAGAGTCGTGTCTGAGTGTGGATCTGCGGCTTTAATTTTTTTCAATTTTGCGACAAGTTTTTTCTTAAATTCAGCATAAATATCTGCATGAACTAAAATACGTTGCACACTAATACATACCTGCCCTGCATGACTATATGCTCCGCCAATCACACGATCAATCAGAGCATCTGTGACTTCTGTATCAGGCTCAATCAAGACTGCGGCATTTCCTCCCAATTCTAAAGTCACTTTTTTACGACCTGAACGGGCTTTCATATCCCAACCCACTTGATCAGAACCTGTAAAGCTGAGTAATTTAAAACGATCATCCGTGACCAACACATCTGCTTGTTCACGTGGGCAAGGTAATACCGAAAAAGCACCTTTAGGCAAATCCGTTTCAGCCAAGACTTCGGCAATTTTGAGTGCTGAGATCGGCGTTAAACTGGCAGGTTTCAGTACAAATGGGCAACCAGCTGCAATCGCAGGGGCAATTTTATGTGCGGTTAAATTCAGTGGGAAATTAAATGGACTAATCAAGGATACTGCACCGATCGGCACATGTTGCACCATGCCACGATATGCCCCTGCCGCAGCTGTGACTGCCAAAGGCATCAACCGTCCATCATCAATAGTCGAAACAGCATCTGCAGCGATTTGAAAGGTATTAATCAAGCGCTCAACTTCCGCTGCTGCTGCAAGCTTCGGTTTCCCACCTTCGATAATTAAAAGATCAGTGAGTTCTGCGCGCAACTCATTAAAACGCTTCACACAATGCAATAATATTTTTTGCTTTTGAAATGGTTTTAATGCCGCCATTTCCTGTTCAGCTTTGACTGCTGAACTGATCGCTTTCTCTAAAACCTTAGCATCTGCCAAAGCCACTTTGGCATACACTTTCCCTGAAAATTTATCATGCACTTCAAGCCATTGCCCTGTTTTTACAGGCTTAGATGCAACATATAGTGGAAGCTCAATTACGGTCTGATCAATAGAATCTTTCATTGTGTCCTCTAATTGTATTTTAATAATGCAAACTGAAATAAACCTCTATATCATGCGCTCAGTTGGTACAGTATTAAAATGTATTTAAGTAACAAAATCAGATGAAAAAAGATCATTTCATCAAGAGGGAAATATGAAAACGTTACAACTACCATTATTTATTGCAACATTAGGTTTGTGTTCATTTGCACAAGCAGATTTTATTGGCTTAAAAGGCGACATTAGCTATTGGAATATTGAAGGCGAATCAAATATTGATCGCAAACACTTAAATGACCAAGACTTAGACCGTAAGGGAACAGTACAAGCCTCTGTTGCTTTTGAACATCCGATTCCAGTGATTCCAAATGTAAAATTAAAATATACCCAATTGGACACTGAAACTGAATCAAATAATACCATTGAAGAATTAGCAAAAACTGAGATCAACTTAGATCACACCGACCTTATTCTCTATTATGAAATTTTAGACAACATCATCAAAGCAGATATTGGTGTTGGTGCAACACGTCTCAATGGCTCAGTCAAACAATTTGCCAAAAGCGTTGATGTCGATGAATACTCTCCTATTATCTATGCAGAAGTCGGTGCTAAACTTCCATTTACAGGTTTAAGTGCCAAAGCAGAAGCAACCTATACCAATGTCAATGATGTAAAAATCACGGATGCGCAAGCTGAATTCCAATACGACTTTGTCAAATCAATTGCTTTAGATTTGGGTGCAAAAGTCGGTTATCGTGTTTTAAATATTGAACTCAATGATCTTGATAAACGTGACATGAAGTTTAACTTCAAAGGTCCCTATATCGGCTTAAATGCGCATTTCTAAAATAGAAGTTGCGGTAGAATAAAAGCAGGTCAATGGATCTGCTTTTTTATCATTTTAAAATTAATCCCTTTAAAATGTACGAAATTGCTTACATCAATTCATGCTTTTATCTGCTATTCGAGTACATCAGATTTTTATATTCTATGGTTATAGGGAACAGGAAGTTTCCCAGACATAAAACAACAATAAAGCGTCTGAGCATCAGGAACGTGAGATTCGACAGGAGTCAGATCTAACTCACCAATACGAAAGAAACCCCATCAGGACGATGGGGTTTCTTTTTTTATATGTGTTTTGAATTTCTGATTTATAGACTTTTTAAATAAGCAATGATTTCAGCATTCTCAGCCATTTCAGCAAGCTCAAGTACAGTATATTCAGATTTAAAACTGAGATCAGCACCTTTTGCGACTAACAGTTTTACAATGTCTAAATGATCATTCTCTGCCGCAGCATGCAATGCACTATAGCCTTCATCGTCTGCGGTATTTACATCTGCACCCTCAGCAAGACATCTTTCGACTTGTTCCAAATCACCTAAAGATGACCAATATACAAGTTCAGGAAGATGCAGTTCTTCATCATCTTCGGGGATTGGGGAAAATGAATTTAATTTCATCATAACAACTCAATGTTCAGAATCTTTATATTATGGATTCATTTCAAGTAAAGCAACGTTCAACTTTTGTTATACATTAAACATTGCAGATAAAAGAAAGCCCCCTTACGGAGGCTTAGATTTTCAAAAAATCAGAACTTAGGCTTTAGCTGCCGAAGTTTCACGAATCTCAATTTTATCAGTGTCGTTATCATGCATAATCAAAGCAACAGCAATTGCGGTAATTAATACAGGTAAACCAACTGCCATAAAATTAAAATGAGCTGGTAAATTCATACCCAATAAGCCACCGATTAAGATTGGACCTACAATTGCGCCCATACGCCCAATCGCTGAAGACCAACCAATCCCTGTCGAACGAATTGCAAGTGGGTAATATTGCGCCACATAGCTATAAAGCAACATTTGCGAACCGATTGATGCAGCACCTGCTAAGAATACTAAAATGTATAACAGGAACTGATTCGATTGGAAGCCCATCAAGCTCATCACAACTGCACCGACAATGCCTAAGCACATAAGCACAGGTTTTAAATGGAAACGATCCGCAAGAATACCACCACCCACGATACCAACCACAGCACCCACATTCATTACCATCATGAACATTAAACTGTTATCCATTGAATAACCCGCTGCCATCATTAACTTCGGCAACCAGCTGCTCAATGCATACATAGTTAATAGACATGTGAAAAATGCCAGCCAAAATAAAAGCGTATTGGTTGCACGTCCACGACGGAACAAACTCACCACGTTAGCAGCTTCAGGCACTTCAACTTTAGGCAATGTGAATGTGGTATTGTCATTTACTGTTAAATTTGGCGCCAAGCGACGTACAATGCTACGCGCTTTATCCTGTTTATTTTCTTTCACAATAAATGCTAAAGATTCAGGTAAAAACTTCCAAATCACAGGCAATAAAAATAATGGAATCCCTGCAATAAAGAACATGATCTGCCAACCAAAACTTGGGGTAAACCATGAACCTAATAATGCAGCCATTACACCACCAACAGCATAACCACTGAACATCGTTGTTACTAAGGTACTACGCATTTTTTGCGGTGCATATTCAGAGGTCAGTGCCACCAAATTTGGCATTACCCCACCAATACCTAAACCTGCTAAAAAGCGCAAAATTGCAAATTCAGTTGGATTTGAGGCAAAACCACCTGCAAAAGTCAAACCACTGAATAACACAATACAAATCATGATGACTTTTTTACGACCAATCTTATCCGCCAAAGAGCCGAAGAACATCGCACCAAACATCATCCCTGCGAGCGCAGTACTGGCAAGCATACCTGCTTGCATCGCAGTTAAGCCCCAGTCCTGCATTAACAGTGGAAGTACCACACCATTAATCGCTAAATCATAACCATCAAATAAAATAATCAATAAGCACCAAGCCACTACATTGAAGTGAAACGGGGTGAATTTCGCCTTATCGACTACAGAATTAATATCTATGTTTTCCATTGTCATCGTTCTCATCTCCCATGAGTACTTGTCCGATATTTCAATTGAATTTTTAAGTAAAATTCAAGGTTGCGAAATATACGCATCTCATATTTCATCAGCAATTAGACAAATGGATAATACAAATTTATAGTAGTATAAATATTATAAATACATGATTTTATTATTTAATTAATTTAAATATTTTCTCATCATGCGATTATTCTATAGTAATTTTCAAGATATATTCAGGGATTATTATCATTATAAAATCGAAATTTCATTGAGTTATTCTAAATAATTTTATCCCCTCTTTTTGCTCTTGTTATTG
>NZ_SGSW01000007.1:0-125082 GCF_004209125.1 Acinetobacter sp. WCHAc060033
GAGTTAAAAAGTTGAGATTCGCGTATATTAATTAAAAATTGAAAGGCAAAAATGGGTTGCTTAAACTAAATTCAATTAAGCAGCCTATAAAATAAAATTTTTTAAATCAAAATACTATATACACAAAAACATTAAATCGTTTTTTTTCGATATAAATAGCTGGTGTAATTTTAGCTAAATCTATACAATGTATCATGCTCACCGACACATCTATTTAGACTGATTCAGTACACTTCATACTTTCAGTGCTAGTGAATTTTATTTATCTCTTTTAAATCCAAATCAATCTAAAAAAGTTACGAGGATTCCATGTTGCTACAGTGGTTTGAAAAACGCGTCGATCCCTATCCATCGAAAGGTTTAAATGAACCATTACCAACTAAATTCTTCCCTTTTGTCTGGCAAGCTGCGACTGGGGTCAAACGTTATTTACTGATTTTAATTTTATTTACAGCAGCTACCGCAAGTTTTGAGGCTTTATTTTTCTCACAAATTGGTCATTTAGTGGATTGGCTCACCCAATCAAAACCAGAGAATTTTCTCCAAAACCATCGTGAAAATTTAATCATACTCACCAGTATATTATTCGCCAATATTTTCTTTGCGAGTATGCAATCAATCGTTCGTCATCAGATTTTATACAGTAGTTTCCCAATGCGTCTGCGTTGGAGATTCCACAATTTATTGCTTAGACAAGGCTTAGACTTCTTCCATAATGATTTTGCAGGGCGTTTGTCTGCCAAAGTGATGCAAACAGCACTTGCTGTACGTGAGTTTTGGGTAATACTTGGTGATATTGTTACCTATGTAATCATTTACTTTATTACAATCAGCGTCGTACTTGGTGCGGTATCCCCTATTCTTCTCATCCCACTATTACTCTGGTTTGCACTTTTTATTCTTGCTGCGTGGTACTTTATTCCTAAACTAGGGAAAATCTCGAAGGAGCAAGCAGATGCACGCGCCGTGATGACCGGACGTGTAACCGACGCCTATACCAACATTCAAACCGTAAAACTGTTCGCACATGCAGGTCGTGAAAGCCAGTATGCTAAAGAATCCATGCAAGATTTTATGCGCACGGTGTTTAAGCAGATGCGCTTAGGTACATCTTATGAAATTTGCATTAACTTACTTACTATTGTGCTTTTTGTAGGTGTTTTAGGTACAGCAGTTTATCTATGGCTACAAGGTCAAGCGGCGATTGGTGTGATTGCAGCAACCACAGCAATGATTTTAAAACTCAACAGTATGGCTGAGTTTATGATGTGGCAAACCTCTCAATTATTTGAAAATGTCGGTACAATTCAAGATGGTATGCAAACACTTGGTCGTCCGATTAATATTCAAGACAAAGAAGATGCTAAACCTCTGGTAGTTTCTCAAGGAAACATTCAATTTGATAATGTGACTTTTGCCTATAACAGCAAAAATGTCATTGATCACTTTAATTTAAACATTAAAGCAGGTGAAAAAATCGGGATTGTCGGGCGCTCAGGTGCAGGTAAATCCACGCTCATTCAATTGCTATTGCATTTCTACACCATCAATTCTGGAAAAATCAGCATTGACCAACAGAATATTGAAAATGTCACGCAAGACAGTTTAAGAAAAAGCATTGCCCTCGTGACTCAAGATACGTCTTTGTTGCATCGTACTGTGGCTGAAAATATCAAATACGGTCGTCCGGATGCCACTGATGACGAAATGTTAGAAGCTGTACGCAAAGCCAAAGCAGATGAGTTTATTCCTCAACTGTCTGACTTACGTGGTCGCACTGGCTTTGATGCTTATGTGGGCGAACGTGGTGTTAAACTCTCAGGTGGTCAACGTCAACGTATTGCCATTGCCCGTGTATTTTTAAAAGACGCACCAATTTTAATTTTAGACGAGGCAACCAGTGCACTCGATTCTGAAGTTGAAGCAGCAATTCAATCAAGCTTAGATGAGTTGATGGAAAACAAAACCGTCATTGCGATTGCTCACCGTCTATCAACCATTGCACAAATGGATCGCTTAATTGTGTTAGATCAAGGTCATATTGCTGAACAAGGTACACATGAGGAATTGATCGCACAGAATGGTATTTATGCACAATTATGGCAACGACAAACGGGGGGCTTTTTGGTTGAACCTGAACTTAAAAAAGCTGAATCCGATGAGGAAGATGAAGCACCTATAAAATAACTATCTGAATAACCAAAAAAAGCCATGCTCTATTTCGCATGGCTTTTTTATTGAGTGAAAATATATTGGATAAGAGCTTATAAAATCTATTTTTTATTCGCTTCTAATTTCACAGCTTGCATACCTTTATTTAACTTATTTAAGAAATGCACAAAAGTTACTTTATCATCAAAAGCAAAACCATCCATTGCTTGACGGTAGTACTCATATATTTTTAGCTCAAGTTGATCCCAAAAAATCCGTCCATCTTCTGTCATCATCACTTTCTTGGCACGGCGATCGACTTGATCTGCAAATCTGACGACATGCTGGTCACGTTCTAAACGCTTTAACACACCATCTAAGTTTTGACGACTTACACCTAAATATTCAGTGAGATCAGAAAACGACATTCCCTCACGAACTTGCTCTCTAGACAAAGCGCCCAATACCGCCCAATGCACAGGAGAAACACCAAGTTCTTTACTACTCATACGGTCAAGCGTATTACCCAATTGAAATAATCTAAAGGTTAAACGGTTATTGATGGCATATAAATTAGCATCATGCGTGCTAATCTGTTCATTTGACATTACACAAGATCCAAACTGTCTTTATCATTTATTGTTATTAGAGAAAAATATCCTTATAAGCAATTTCTCTAAAACATATCCAAAAGCTTAATGTTTTTAACATATTTATAGACTGAAAAACACCTTTACCCTGCTTTAAACACAAATTTCTATCAATTCAGATGTTTATGACACCCACAATCCAGTATGAAAATCAGCCATATAAATATTCCAATATATTTAAAAAGCACAATAAAGAATCTCTTCATTCGATATTTAAGCAAAAAACATGAAACTAAAATAACCATACTAATGACAATATATTTACATTAAATTAAAAACTATTACTCACCCAATCTAAATTTAGTTTTTAAATATTTCTTAAATTCGATGATAGTAACCAAATGAAAATTTCATACCTTAGTCGAATTGTTTAATTTTTAATTCATTTTTAAAAACACAAATTAATGATATTTATAGCTTTTATAATTATATATTTAAAATATATATCAATATATTGACATTATTTTATTTTTTTATATATTCGTAGAGTACATTTTACACGCAATCCACGATGACAAAAATATCGAATGACATGAAGTTATTCTCTAAAAAGTGTCAATAGCGTTATAAATTTATACCAATGGTTTGACATAATTAATAAGTATGGAGTACTTATGCAGTACATTGATGTACAGAAAACGGTTGATGAAGCCAAACTCAATAAATTTCATCTGAAAGTATTATTTTGGTGTTTTTTAATTATCGTCATTGATGGTTATGACATTGCTGTGGCTGGGGCTGCAATTCCTTCCATCATGGAACAAATGAACGTTACTGCATCTACTGCAGGCTTTATGGCAAGCTCTGCGCTGTTTGGTATGATGTTTGGTGCGATTTTCTTTGGGGGATTATCGGAAAAAATTGGTCGTCGTTGGACGATTTCAATCTGTGTATTCTTATTCAGTGTTTTCACTGCTGCAGCAGGTTTGTGCAAAGATCCAGTCAGCTTTAGCGTATTGCGCTTTATTGCAGGTCTAGGGATCGGTGGCGTGATGCCCAATATTGTCGCACACATGACAGAATATGCGCCGAAGAAAATTCGTAGCTTAATGACCACCATGATGTTCTCTGGCTATGCAGTTGGCGGTATTTTAGCGGCAGCTTTGGGTAAGCAATTTATTGTCGAATATGGCTGGCAAATTGTATTTTTTGCCGCGGGTGTTCCAGTATTTATCATTCCTTTCATTTTAAAATTTCTTCCTGAGTCCATGACGTATTTAGAGAAGAAAAAAGATATGGCTCAACTCAATGAGATTATTCAAAAAATTGAGCCGAGTTTAGTCATTAACAATTCTACGACGCTTAAATTCCCAGAAGCAGTGAAAGTTGAATCTGTTCCAGTTGCGCAACTGTTTAGTGATGGTCGTTTACTGAGTTCCGTGATGTTTTGGGTTGCCTTCTTCACCGGGTTATTCATGATTTATTCGCTCAGTACTTGGCTCACTAAACTCATGGCACTTTCAGGTTATAGCTTGGGTTCTGCACTGAGCTTTGTGATCGCACTGAACGTCGGCGCTGTGATAGGTTGTGCAGTTGGCGGTTGGTTGGCAGATCGCTTCCATATCAAATGGGTATTGGTCACAATGTACTTCTTAGGTGGCGTGTTCTTATACATGATGACCTTTGATAACTCTCAAACTGCCCTGTACTTTATTATTGCGGCTGTAGGTGCATGTTCTACGGGTGCTCAAATTGTCGCTTATGCCTATTGTGGACAATTCTATCCAAGCAATATTCGTTCGACTGGTATTGGTATGGCGGGTGGTATTGGTCGCTTAGGTGCAATTATGGCACCACTCATCATCGGCTATATCGTTGCGCTTAATTTACCTTTAGAACAAAACTTTATGGTCATTGCGGCAGCAGGTATCATTGGTGCTATTGGTTTAGCATTTATTAATCACGATAAAGCAGCTGCTTAGTTAAAAATTATTTAGAATCAATAAAAAAGCTCCTTTCTAGGAGCTTTTTTATTGTCGGTAAAATCAATTAATACCAATTCATTAACGATACACCGAGCCCCACATAGGTCGCACGGTGATTATAATCAATCAAGCTTTCACCATAACCATCAAACAATTGGAAATGACCACGTAAGTTGCCTTTAATTGGAAATGCCCAATCAAACTGAGCCGCACCATGCGAATCGTCACCGCCTTTTAAAGAATGACGTAGCATTAAAGAAAATTCATTTTCTTTCCAACGATAAAATGCAGTTAAATCACCACGTCCGATATAGTTTTTAATATCAGGGTTATTATCGTCTTTAAAATCTTCTTCAATGCGATACCAAGGGCGTAGCATCAAAGCAAAATTATCTTTCTCAAAACCTAGATTAAAAATCACACGGTTCCAACTACGTGATAATGGATCTGAACGACCATTGGATTGGTGATTCAAAGTCACACCAAATAAGCGACCATTTAAACCCAATACATTATAATTGGTATGGAACATTAAACTGGCTTCAGGCTCATAATTGGTTTCGCGGAATGGTCTTGATTCCTCACTATTGTATACCTGCCAACGAGAAGACTGTGTATAGCCTAACCATACATCACCATTACTTCCAAACAGATTCTCAGCAGCCTTAGTTTTCAAAGATATTTGGAATTTTGCTTCCATCGACTTTAAATTTTGCTGTTCTGTCTCTGTATTGTCTGGATTTGGACTATGTGGTAATTCATTCTTTTCACTCGTCCAAAATGCAGGAAGCAAATAAACAGGTTGATGTGCACGAATATTCCATGTACCCAATTTACTGTCTTGCGCCAACTCCCAACGTCGATCCAATAAAGAACTATTTGGATTAATTTTATCATCATGTACTGCGAAAAGAATTTCTGCTTTTTGGCTAATTTTTTCTTTTAATGTCGTCGGTTCAACTTTGGCGACTTCTATATCTTGTGCTGCACGTTGTTCTGATACAAGTACAGGTGTAGGTGCCGTCGTTGTTTTAAATAGCTTGTCATAACATGCTAAACGATCTGAACTCGACTCTAAAGCAACACATGCTTGCGTACTTGCAGGTGCAACTTGATTGCTATCTTCAGCTTGAGCTGTACCCACTAAACCAAAACTGAGCATCATCGAGATGCTCAGATTTAATGGTGTACGTTCAAAATTTTTGAACGTCATAAATTTCTCCGAAACGAAATTATTGAGAATTGACTTAATTCACTTTTTTTATTTCAAACCCTAATTGTTCCAAAGTTTCTTTTTTCGCTACTGGAGCAACCACAGCTCTTACAGGTTTCTGTTCAAGCAAATAGGTTTGTGTCACACGTTTAAGGTCATCGAGTGTAACGCTAAGTAAGCGCTCACGTAATTGCTTTCTAAACGCAGGTGTCCGTCCATGAAGCAATGAATAACAAGCAGTAATCGCCTCACCCGCTGGCGAACCAGGTTTATCCATACTTGAAACCAAACCTAAAATTGCTTCTTCAAGTTGATAAGCTTGTTGTTCTTTATTCAACAACCAATCCAGACTGGCTTCAAAGTCAGCGAAAGTTTCAGCTAAACGTGGATCGCGGTAACTATAGAAACGGAATGAACATGCATTACCATCGTAGCTTGCGCCACCACCATATGCACCACCTTTTTCACGAATCGCGCTATGTAAGAAACCATTACGCAAATAGCCTGCCAACACCATCAACGGTGCAGCATCAGGATGTGCAACATCCACCGCTTGGTAAGCAGATGCACAGAATTGTACATTGGCTTGGATCAACCATGCTTGATCTAGGTTACCGCTCTCAGGTTCAACTTCTGTTAAATAAACAGGAGACTGATCAACTGCTAATTTATCCCAAACGTTTTGTATTTCTTCAACTAAACGTTCTGAATGATGTTCCTCACAGACCAATAAGAATTGTTTCGGTGCAAGCATCAAGCCACGATGAATCGCTTTTAATTCATCAATCAAGGCATCATAAGCAGCTTCATCTTTCTCGATTTTGCTGACTAAATCACCTAACCAATTTAAAGCACCTAAACCTGTATTATCATAATCACGTTTCGCCAATGCACTCATATTACGAGAAGCAATTTGCATCGCATAGCTATGACCAGAACCTGATAAACGTGAAGCCCAACGCGTTTTACGTTGTTGCAATAACTCAACGATACGGTCTTTTTCATCGAAACGTAATTTTTCAAATGCCAATTTCAGCAATTGAATCGCATCAAATTTATTAGTCAGTGATTTGGTGGTTAAGGTTAACCATGCACTGATTTGACCTTTATCATCGGTTTTAGAGCGCATTGATGCACCCATGCCCAAGCCACCGCTCACCGCGGTTTGCAGTTGTTGGAAAGTTAAATAGTCGTATTCGCCTGCACCGACTTCACCCATTAGGATTGATAATAAATTGAAGTATGGAGATTGAACAATTTGCTGTGGAATTTGAATCAAAACTTGTTGATAGTAAATTCCATTGGTTCCTGCATGATATAAGTTCAACGGCATATCAATACCATTAGAAATCACTTCACGCAGTTGCCCTTGCACAATTGCAAGTTCAGCAGGAATATCTTCCAAGCCAACTTTTGGCAATAAGTTCAAATCATCAGGAGTTTCTTGACGAATTTTTAGGGCTTCAGTTTGTGCATTAATTTCAGCTTTATCTGCCTCTGTTAATGTTGCGCCAATCTTCGCCAAACGTGCTTTTTCGTCTTCGGCTTCTTTGGCAGACTTGGTCGCATCTGGTACCAATGTCATTTGTACACGATGTGGATTATCCAATAAATGCGTTTGAATCAAATTCGACAACCACATTGGATCTTTGAGCTCTTCTTTGACATTGGCAATCGCTGTGTCCACATCCCAAGTTTCAATTGGGTCATTATGATGAATTGCGCTACCCAAACCATTCAGAATCAAAGTTAAGCCGTAAGGTGTACCATCGCCGCCAATCTCGCGTTGATGTAATTCGATTTGATGTAAAATCGCATCCACCATGTCTTGGTCTACAGGTTTAGATGCCACATCTTTGAGAATATTGAGTACGCCATTTTTAAACGTTTCAGCATGTTCAGGGTTTGAACCTTGTACGCCACAATAGAAAGTCATTTCATAATTAGAATCATCTACGCCCATGATTGGACCTGTAGACTGCGCATAACCACATGTTTCTAAATAATGACGTAATGGTGAGGCTGAGTTTTCCAGCAAAATACCTTCAACCAAACGCATGCCTAAACGTAATTTGACATCACTCGTTTTTGGCAATAACCAAGAAAGAATATGATAAGTTTTATCTTTTAGATCTTCCGCATCGACTGCATAAGTTTCTTCAACTTCGATTGGTGCTGTTAAACGTTGCTCTTCTTTAGAATAAATGGTTTCGCCTTTGCCAAACTTAGACAGTGCTAATTTTTCAAACTGTTCTTGCAATTTATATGCAGGCTCATCACCAAAAGTCATAAAAATTGCATTACTTGGATGATAATGTGATTTATAGAAAGCCACTAACTCATCGTAAGTTAAGTCTGGAATATCTTTAGGGTCACCACCTGAATTGTAGTGATAAGTCGTTTTCGGGAATAAATGATGCGCCAACTGATGATAAAGCTGATCTGAAGGAGAGCTCATTGCCCCTTTCATTTCATTGAAAACTACACCTTTATAAACAGGTTCGCCATTTTCAAGCTCAATACGAATGCCTTCTTGGGCAAAATCCAAAGGATTTAAATTGGCTGCAAATGCTGCATCCATATAGACTTCTAGTAGATTTTGAAAATCTTTTTTGTTTTGGGTTGCAAATGGATAGGCTGTCCAATCTGCCGCAGTAAACGCATTCATAAATGTGTTTAACGAACGACGAATCATCAGAAAGAATGGGTCACGGACTGGGAATTTTTCTGAACCACATAGTGCTGTATGTTCAAGAATATGTGCCTCACCTTTGGAATCCATCGGCTGAGTACGGAATGCAACTAAAAAGACATTTTCGTCATGATCAGTTGCTAAATGGTAGTGCATTGCACCAGTCACTTTATGTTTATATTCAGACACTAAAATGTCTAAAGCTTCTACATGGTGTTGACGTACCAGCTGAAACGCAGGATGTACAGTTTGGGCTAAGGTTTCAGTGACATCTACAGTCATGCGATCTCCAAATATTCAATATTTATAACTATCCTCAATTATAACGCAAACTCAGATAAATGCGATTTATTCCTATCATTAATTCAGATCTAAACAGTTGGATTTAGCGATTAATAATGTAGAAAAATTGTTCAAATTTATGTGTTTGAGTCAAATCAAGCTTATCCAAGATCAATCGATTACTTTTCTTGATCAAATTTTGCTGTATGTTCACGAATACATGCTTTTAACTGTTCGACATCCATGTCTTCGATAGCATCTAAGGCATCATACAAAAACTGTGGATCATCATTCACTTTGCCTCTTAGTCGTAGCTCAATCCGAGCTTGAATGCCATATTCAGCAACTTCAAATAATTCATCTTCACTCAAACGCGCTAAAATTTCATCCTGATTTGTCATGTGTAGATTCTTTTATTATGAAAAGTTCATCTTTAGCATGCTCATGGCAATGATAAAACTCAATTTTGTAACTTGAATAACTGCTCAACAAAAATTTGGCAATAAAAAAAGTGATGGTCAAAATTAGTGACCATCACTATCAAACGAGGTTCTTACAGCATGTTAAAATTTAACTCATCTTACTTTCTAAACGTTTTTGCCCATTCATTCGATTGGCAATAAAAATACAGAGCAAAATTGCGACCATCAAAACGGCTGAAGCAGCAAATCGGCTCAATGCTAAACCACCATGATCAATCGGTTTGTCCAAGAAATCGCCTACCACCGCACCCAAAGGCCGTGTCA
This sequence comes from Acinetobacter sp. WCHAc060033, assembly GCF_004209125.1. NCBI lineage: Bacteria > Pseudomonadati > Pseudomonadota > Gammaproteobacteria > Moraxellales > Moraxellaceae > Acinetobacter > Acinetobacter sp. WCHAc060033. The sequence continues at coordinate 9,660 of NZ_SGSW01000007.1, forward strand.
ATACAAAAGCCGTCCAAAACAGTATTACTCTTGATGTTTTAGTAAATAAATACAGTCCAATTACGATCAACAACAGCACCACATACAGCATTATTCCACCCGTATAGCCCAACCCTGCTGTATCCGATGACCAATCTCCCAATGCTGTACCGAGTGTTTGTGAGAATGTAATGGTGATCCAATAAAAGAGCTCTGCACGAGGTTTCTGTATATGTGGAGAAATAGAACCTTCAACTTTATACCAACTATAAAGCGATAAGAGTACAAGACTCAGTAATAAAGTACTGCCTCCTAAGTAACCTATGCCCAAAGAACGATCGACAAAATCTGCCAGTGTTGTCCCCACGGTGGTACTTGCAATAATCGGAACCAATACAAATACGAATGATAGCTTTTGGCACGAATCTGAAAAAAGACAAAAGCAATAAATACAAAGGCAAAAATAAAAGTACTGAGTAGGTAGCCCAAATTCAGTGACATTGATACAGCATCACCGGCTGTTTCACCAAATGTCGTGGCAAATATTTTAGTGATCCAAAACAACAAAGTTACTTGAGGTACTTTAGACATCAATTCACTTAAATCTTCTTGCTTCATGGCTTAAGTCAGCTTTTATTTCAATGAAGCTATATTTAGTAATCAGACTTAAAATAATGTTAAACCGTGAACACATTCACAAATAATTCACAGATATTTTAGAAAAAGAATGCGAATGAAATCTCATCAAAATAAGAGCTACTTAGGCTATTTTACAAAGTGATTGGATAAACTGAAAAATTAGAATTTATATTTTGCTTCTTCCAAAACTGAAGCATGACTTCCGTTTCAGCAAATAAATTCATTGGTAGCTCATCTAAACTGAACCACTTCCAAGATTCAAAGATATGCGGTTCAGTGATTTTTAAATGCTGTTTTATATCATCCGAAGTTAATTGAACAAACAGCCCAGTTGTCATATTCACTCGATGATTCTCATGATTTAACATCACGACAAAAGGCTTTAACTGTGAATGATCAATCTTTAAATTGGTTTCTTCAAATAACTCTCTTGAAGCTGATTCCTCTAAACTTTCATGTGCTTCAATTTTTCCACCTGCGAAACACCATGTCGGTGTTTCACCTGTTTTGATGCGATGACCGAGTAGCACACGATTTTCACAATCAATCACCATCACACCTACGCCCACAATTGGCGTAGATATTTTCAATTCAGACATCCAAGAAAACCCTCTACGTTACGACACTAAACCAAGTATTTAAAATAGTTATAACTCGGGTGATGTTCTACAAAGACATAATTTTGTTTGGTATAAAACTGAACAGCGTGATTAATGTCTGTATGTAAACACAAAGCTGAAAATTGTGGCTTGGCTCTTTTCTCTAACTCTTGTAATAAACGCTTTGCCACTCCTTCACGGCGATATTCAGGTAAAACATAAAAACGACGTACACGTCCAATCTTACGTTGCGTACTTGGGTTTTGATTGGTTTCAGCATCTTCACTAAATTGAATATTTAAACCGCCACAACCGACTAGTTTATTGCCGACATAAGCAGTCAATAGAAATTCACCCTTACGGTCAAAACGATTCGTGCCCTGTTCATATTCATCAACCAAACGCTGAATCATTTCAAAGCCTTCTTTTTTTGAGGCAACCACTAAATCTTGAATATTCTCAGGTAACTGTTCTGCTTGTTGAATTAAAATTTCCATAATACCTAATCTATTTTCCCCAAAATTGTTCTACAACAAATGTAATTGAATTTTTTTCAACAAACTACTGTAAAGCAGAGCATTCGTGTAAACTTTGTGTTTTTAACATTGATGTGAATACAAACATGGCGACAGTTGACCTTTTTGCAATTGGTAATGCACTAATTGACCAAGAATTTAAAGTATCAGATGACTTTTTAGCTGAACAAAATTTGCAAAAAGGCACTATGCAACTGACTGATGGTGAAACTCAAGCGCAACTTTATAATAATTTACAAGCAAGTCAAAATTATAAAGGTCAGGCTTCTGGCGGTTCAGCAGCCAATACTGCGGTTGCATTTGGCGCACTCGGTGCTTCAGCTTTCTATGCATGCCGTGTTGGTAATGATGATTTAGGTAAAATCTATCTAGACGGTTTAAATGAAGCTGGCATTCAAACCTCTGCAAAATCAATCAGTGAAGGTGTGACTGGTACCTGTATGGTTCTTGTCAGTGAAGACTCAGAACGCACCATGCATACCTATCTCGGTATTACAGCTGAGTTGTCTGATGTGCAAATGGATTTTGAACCACTTAAAACTGCAAAATGGCTGTATATCGAAGGTTATTTGTCTACAAGTGATTCAGCACGTTTAGCAGTAAAACAAGCACGTCAAATCGCACGTGAACACAATGTGAAAATCGCATTAACTTTATCTGATCCTGCCATGGTGCAATATGCACGTCAGGGTTTAAATGAATTACTGGATGATGGCGTAGATCTAATTTTCTGTAATGAACAAGAAGCCATGATGTATACAGAAACTGATTCTGTAGAAGCTGCATTGGAAAAATTAAAACAACTGAGCAATGAAGTTGTCATTACTCTGAGTGAAAAAGGTGCTTTAGTTTCTAATCAAAACAACCATTTCCATGTTCAAGGTCGCAAAGTCGTTGCTATCGATGCCAACGGTGCGGGCGATGCTTTTGCAGGCGCTTTCTTATATGCCTTGAATAATGGTGAAAATTTACAAACTGCTGCCCAACTTGCTATTCTTATTTCAAGTGAAGTCGTTTCTCAATTTGGTCCTCGTTTAGATGTCACCGATTATGCCAATCTACTCGAAACTTTCAAAAAGGAATGTGCATAAATGTCTGAAAAAATTGCAATGACAGAAGAAATCGAAGAACGTAAAGCACGTGCCTTCGATACCATGACAGGTGATACGATTTTCATCACTCAACGTGATGGTGCATTCTATGCCTATCAAAATGTCTGCCCGCACTTGCAAACTGAACTTGAGTTTTTAGAAAATCAGTTTCTAGATCAAGATGGCGAATATATTCAATGCTCAACACACGGTGCATTGTTTGATGTTGAAACGGGTGAATGCATTTCTGGGCCATGCTTAGGCGACAAACTCGAAAAAGTAAACATTACCGTTCATTCTGATGGTGGTATTTACATCGAAGGCGAATAATATGCAAACTGCCATGCTGAATTTTTTCTTGGAAGCTGATTTGATGCCATTTCATTTCAGCGTACTGGCATTGATTTTGCTCAGCATGGCAGAAACTTTTGGCAACTACATTGGTTTACGACCAAGCTCATTTTTAAAACGAATCTCCCCAGAATGGTTGATCAACTCCCCTCTATTACAAGTAAAATTTTCCAAAGTCCTCATCTTTGTTTTTTTATTGCTTAATTTTAGTTTTGCAGGTTATTTTTTACAGCTGACTATCTTTGCGAGCAAACAAATGTTTGCCCCCTGGTACTATGTCGTCCTCCCCGCTTTTATTATTGGCATTTTTTTTACTGTGTTTATGATCCATTGTTTGGATCAAGTCATCAAACCCAAAATCACTGAAAATAAAGTTAATTTACTTGGACGTTTAGCAACCGTTTCTAGTGGTAACGCACGCCCTGGATTTTCTGCTCAAGCGCGTGTCCGTGATGAGTTTGGACAATTACACTATGTTCAGGTTGAACCTGAGTTTGGCGAACTAGAGTTCCAATCTCAAATTATTTTAATTCGATTTCGAAAATCACACTATATCGCAAAAAAAATCTCGATTTGCAATGATTTATTTAGTGCTGATCAATTCTAAACAGTTTATTTTGCATCACTGCAAGTTCCTAAACTTAAAAAATATCATAGGCTTATTTTGCTTAGGCTATTTATAATCAATCAACTTTTAAAAGTTTCTTATCTGCATTTCTCATCAATAAACCACAGCAATTATAAATTTAACTTCTATTATATTTAGTATGAATAAAGCCTATATTAAACCAACTATTTAACTTGGTTTATTTTGCAAAACAAATCACACTTAACAACTTAAAAATTAATTCAAACCAATTTAGTTGGTTTAAAAAAACTAAACAATACTATTTTAGTTGGTTTTATTTTTATTAATTCTAACTATTTTAATCAACTTTATAATGATAAATTTTTAGTATATTTTTCAACAAACAACCAATGTAAATAATTGTTTTTACAATACTTAATAATATATTTTTATTTTAATTGTTTTATCTATTTATTTTTTGTTGTGATTTGTTTAATAATATAGAAGTAATTAAATAATAGGCTTAAATCATGAGCTTAAAATCCCTCGATTTAAATCGTCGTCTTGTTAGAGAAATAGCAGTCATTTTAATAATTAAGATTGTTCTTTTAATGACAATCAAACATATCTGGTTTGATGCGCCGACGATTCCCAAAGATTTTGATAACCAAGTTGCTGAGCGTATTGCCGGCAGTCCTTCCCAAATCAAGGAGACACGTTGATGATTTCTGAAAGCGTGGTCGATCTTTCGCGGTTCCAATTTGCAATGACCGCGATGTATCACTTTATATTTGTACCTCTTACTCTCGGTATGGCTTTTCTTCTTGCCATTATGGAAACCACTTATGTGATTTCTGGTAAAGAAATTTATAAAGACATGACCAAGTTCTGGGGCAAGTTGTTTGGTATTAACTTTGCCTTAGGTGTAACCACTGGTTTAACCATGGAATTCCAGTTTGGTACAAACTGGGCGTACTACTCTCACTATGTTGGTGATATTTTCGGTGCGCCACTTGCCATTGAAGGATTAATGGCTTTCTTCCTTGAATCTACTTTTATTGGTTTATTCTTCTTTGGCTGGGATCGCCTTTCTAAAGTTCAACACTTAGGTGTCACTTGGCTCGTAGCACTTGGCTCGAACATGTCCGCTTTGTGGATTTTGGTTGCCAATGGTTGGATGCAAAACCCTGTCGGTGCTGAGTTCAACTATGAAACGATGCGTATGGAGTTGGTTGACTTCGGTGCGTTGATTTTCAACCCAGTTGCCCAGGTTAAATTCGTTCACACTGTTTCAGCGGGTTATGTGACTGGTGCAATCTTCGTATTGGCTATTTCTAGTTACTACATGCTGAAAAAACGTGACTTACCATTTGCACGTCGTTCATTCGCAATTGCTGCAATCTTCGGTTTAGCCTCTACATTATCTGTAATCTTGCTTGGTGATGAATCAGGTTATGAACTTGGTGATGTGCAAAAAACTAAATTGGCTGCAATCGAATCAGAGTGGGAAACTCACCCTGCGCCTGCACCATTCACAGTATTTGGTATTCCAAACCAAGAAGAACAGCGTACTGATTATGCGATCAAAATCCCGTATGCAATGGGTCTGATTGCAACACGTTCAACAGACAAAGAAGTAACTGGTCTTAAAGATTTAATGGTTCAACATGAGATCCGTATCCGTAATGGTATGGTGGCTTATAGTGAACTTGAAAAATTACGTGCTGGCGATCGCTCTCCTGAACTGATGGCTTCTTTCAAAGAAAACCAAAAAGATTTAGGTTATGGCTTACTTCTTAAAAAATATACTGAAAATGTAACTGATGCGTCTGAAGAACACATCAAAGCAGCGACTAAAGATACGATTCCTCACGTAGCGAGCTTGTTCTGGTCATTCCGTGCGATGGTTGCTTCTGGCTTCTTGATGTTACTTCTCTTCATCCTTGCAACTTATGCTGTGGCTAAACGTAATGCAGAATCAAAACCTTGGTTATTGAAGTTTGCACTATTCGCTTTACCGCTTCCGTGGATTGCTGCGCAAACAGGTTGGTATGTGGCTGAAGGTGGTCGTCAACCTTGGACGATCGGTGAGGTATTACCTACACACCTCTCTGCTTCTAGCTTAAGCACTGGCGATGTATGGGGTTCTATCATTGCATTGGCAGCGTTCTATACAGTGTTGTTAATTATCGAAATGTACTTAATGATCAAATTCTCACGTCTTGGTCCAAGTTCTTTACATACTGGTAAATATCACTTCGAGAAACTTGAAGCAGCTCAAAATGCACAAAATTCTCAAGTTGAAGGAGCTCAATCATGATCGAATATGAACTGCTCAAAATTATTTGGTGGGTATTGGTCGGTGTTCTACTGATCGGCTTTGCCCTCACAGATGGCTTCGATATGGGCTCTATGGCGATCATGCCATTTGTAGGTAAAACGGATGATGAACGTCGTGCGGCAATCAATACGATTGCCCCACACTGGGACGGTAACCAAGTTTGGTTTATTACAGCAGGTGGTGCGTTATTTGCTGCTTGGCCAATGGTGTATGCAACAGCATTCTCAGGAATGTACTGGGCACTGTTACTGGTCTTGTTTGCCCTGTTCCTCAGACCTGTAGGCTTTGACTACCGTTCTAAACTTGAGAATACCAAATGGCGTAATTCTTGGGATTGGGGTCTATGTGTAGGTGGCGCTGTTCCTGCACTGGTATTTGGTGTTGCATTCGGTAATATGTTCCTTGGCGTACCATTTACTTTAGATGAGACTGTCCGTTCACATTACACTGGTAGCTTCTTTGCCCTATTGAATCCATTTGCTTTAGTCTGTGGTATCGTGAGTTTATCTATGCTTTGCGCACACGGCGGTGCATGGTTAATGTTACGTACTGATGGTGACTTGCGTGCTCGCTCTGCGAAAGCAACACAAATCATGGGTATCGTATTCCTTGTCTGCTTCCTCGGTGCTGGTGCATGGTTATACTTCGGCGGTATTGAAGGTTATACATTAGTACAACCATTTGATACCAATGCCGCTGCGAATCCATTGGCAAAAGAAGTGTTAACTACGGGCAACCATGGTTGGATGAATAACTATTCTGCTTATCCAATTACAATGCTTGCTCCAATTGTTGCTATTCTCGGTGCGTTGATCGTAATTGCTGGTGCAGGTAAAGCAAAAGCTGGTATTGCATTTACAGGAACTACGTTGATGGTGACTGGTGCGATCCTGACTGCTGGTTTTGCATTATTCCCATTCCTTATGCCTTCAAGCCTCAACCCTGTTGCAAGCTTGACTATGTGGGATGCTGTATCTAGTCAAAAAACACTTTCTGTAATGACTGTTGCTGCGTGTATCTTCGTTCCACTAATCTTGTGCTACACCACTTGGTGTTACTACAAAATGTGGGGCGTTATCACTAATAAACACGTACAAGACAACTCACACAGCCTATACTAAGGCTGTGTCATAGGAATATTGGAGAATAAGCTATGTGGTATTTCGCTTGGATTCTTGGGATTTTGATGGCATGTTTTGCAGGTGTTTTAAGTGCACTTTACATCGAACATCATCAAGATTTGGATGAGGAATAAAAAATGACAGAAATCGCAATGACAACAGAAGAAAAGAAGCCTTATAAATTTGCAATGGCCATTTCGTTTTTGATGGCATTGCCACTTGCAGGTGTATTATTGCTTCACCCTGGCGCTATGCTCGATGCCAACGGTCACTATAATCATAGTGCCTTAATGATGGTTATGATCGGCATTTCAGGTGGGTTTATACACGGTGTAGGATTTCTGCCAAAGTTTTGGGTTTGGAAATGGTTATTCAGCCCTTATGTGGCATGGCCACTCATGTTGTGGGGCTACTACACATGGTTCTTGACCTGATTTAAAGCTTGTAAAAAACCCTGAAATTTCAGGGTTTTTTATGATTAACTTACCGATAAATCAATTCTATCCACAATCCAACTGATATTTTTTCCATCTAAATAACCATAGTCACTTAGTAAAATTTCATCAAATATTTTAAAATCACCAACGGTTACCACTCCATTTTCTAATAAGCCGATCATTTCATAAGAGAATGACTGATCAATTTTTCTAAATTGTGGTTGTAAGTTAGATTCAGCAATTTGATATTCATTAAAAATTTGAAATTCCAACTCTACCTCATAGACTTCAAGTGGTTTAAAAATATAGTTATATTCACTACAAAAAATATTTAAAATCAAACCATTTACTTCAACAAAAAGTGATTCTTCAACATTTTTTTCGTTATAAAGAAATTTGACCCGATATTCCATAGCTTTAAAACTCAACATTTACTTTCTTCTATGATTAAGTAAATAGAAATCATAAATTCGTGAATTGACATAACTTAGTTTGTTTTCTTAGTCGAAAATTAATTTAAATTATATCCTTTATATTTCAATGATTTAAAGAGTTAACATTAGTGTATTTATTCATAAATCAGAATATATGATTTAAAACCTTCCTCATCTCCACTAAATGCAAATCCACTATAGGCTCCCCCACATCTGCATCTATTGGATATTCATCAATGACACCTGATTGTACATAACCACGGCGCTCATAATACGCAATCAGTTCATGCCGTACACTCAACACCCACATGACAAAATCATTTAAATTTGGCAATTTTAAATCAATAACATATTTTTCAGCAAAATCTAATACTTGCTTCCCTATTCCCTGATTTTGATATTCAGGTGCAATACAAAAAGTCCCCACTTCAACATTATCCTGATCAAAAGCCAGTCCAATACATGCCACCAACTTCCCATCTAACTCAGCTACAAATAACTTAAAATTTTTCTGAAATAAAGACTGTTCCAATTGCTGATAATTAATTCGATCACCAGAAACAATATCTGCTTCACTCGTCCAACTATTGCCATCTTTGTGTCGATATGCTGAATTAACCAATTCGACGAGTTTCGGAATATCAGATATTTGCGCGATTCTAAATTCAAGTTTTTGATTCATCAGATTTTCGTTTTGAAATTTTAACCATGAATAACATAAATTTATCCGCAAATAAAATCATCAGGACACATTCATACGACACAATTTTTAAAAATCTAGGTTTTCAAGACTAGGTGGAAAATATTTAGCTTGCTTATTCCACACTTCACTATGTATATGAATATTTGGTGAATATGCAATTTATTTCACATAAAATATCAATAGTGTTTCAAAATTAATAAAATATCGTTCTATAAATAATGCTGTTTGTCATTTATTTTTTCAATATCTTAGTAAACAGAACGAACTAACTTAAGGATGTAAAACATGAACAAGTCTATTTTAGAAGTATTAACACCTGAAAACTCACAGATCATTTTCATTGATCATCAACCACAAATGGCGTTTGGTGTGCAGTCGATTGACCGTCAAACATTGAAAAATAATACTGTGGGTTTAGCGAAAGCAGCAAAAGTTTTTAATATTCCAACCACAATTACGACGGTAGAAACAGACAGCTTCTCAGGACATACCTATCCTGAACTGTTAGATGTTTTTCCAGATCTACCACTCTTAGAGCGTACCTCAATGAACTCTTGGGACGACCAAAAAGTCCGTGATTCATTGGCGAAGAATAACCGTAAAAAAATTATTGTTTCAGGTCTTTGGACTGAAGTGTGTAACCTAACTTTTGCTTTAAGCGCACTACATGACACAGATTATGAAATCTACATGGTTGCAGATGCCTCAGGTGGTACAACCAAAGAAGCGCATGATTATGCAATGCAACGTATGATTCAAGCTGGTGTGATTCCTGTAACTTGGCAGCAAGTTTTACTTGAATGGCAACGTGACTGGGCAAAACGCGATACTTATGATCAAGTGATGGATATTGTCCGCGAATATTCAGGTGCATACGGAATGGGCGTAGACTATGCATATACCATGGTTCATAAAGCACCTGAACGTACTACTTCAAAACATGAAATTATCGCCCCTGTTGCAGCAAAATAAATAGTTTAGCAAAAGCGAATATATAGATGAAAAAAACCGCAATACGATAAATCGTATTGCGGTTTTTATCTAACAAGTGCCTTAAATACCGCCTTGCTTCGTATTAATAACTTACTGCTCAGCGAGCCAAGACATAAACTTTTGACGTTCAGCTTTAGAGGCTTTCTGCCAAATTTGAATCAATTGCTGATCTGCTGAATTTGAACTTGTAACAACATTATTTGTTTTAACAACAGAACTCACAACTGGCGCTGAAACTGCAACAGCAGAAGGTGTCGCATAGACTGCCGCTGGCTGATTTGTTGGCGTTTTTTTACTTGAAGTTAAGTCAATTACCTTACCGAACACGCCAGATCCTAACCAAGGTTTAGCTTCTGTATTCACCCCAGTTTGTTGCACCACTAAACGATTATTATTGTCGTAAATTGCAATCGTTGGTTGTTCAGCATATTTCTTGGCATCTTCAAAGCGTTTTGGAACATTGACTAGAGCGAGTTTATACGCCTGTCCATCTTTCAAATCTGGCGCTGTAATTGTGACGACGCCTGATTTGATAATATCGTGTTCACCACTCAAATGTTCAAAATACTGCTGATAGCGAACACTTACTGCGACTTGTCCTGCATCTACTTTATATTCATTTTTCTTACGTAAAAGACCCGAATTTACTTCCTGATCATTGACCGCTAAAACCACAATTTCTTCTGGCGCAGATATCGTCGCTGCTGCAAAAACTGAACCACTTAACATTAAACCCAAAGCAGCAATTCCGTATTTCAATGCCATGTTGTTTTACTCTTATTTCAAAAATATTAAAAATTTATTGCACTATGCAATGTAGTGATGACAGTTTTATGACAATGCGTTGAGATTTTATTTGAATCAGAAAAATGAGGGAATTTACTCAACCATTTTACATTTATTTGCAAAATCACTGTGTTATTCGTCATCTTGTTATTTTTACCCATTACAAAGCATTTTTTGATTGATTATAAATAGCTCGCAGCATTTGTTTGCGCTTTCAAATAAACGAAAATAATATAAGGTCGTCATCGCAATGAAAACAAAACATAGCTCAACTCTCAAGTCACTATTAGTCGCATGTACGCTTGGTATGTCATCTATATCAGCAATCAGCATTTCAATACCATCGTATGCAGCTAGCAGTAATGTCACACAAGTCAATGCAGCACAATTAGCAAAGATTACCCTCAACTTAAAGACTAATTTGGCACAGCGTAATCTGAACAGTGCTGAAAAGAACCTTTATCAACAATTATATAATATTGCCAATAATCAAACTGCGCTTTATGACCCTACGATTCGTTCTGTTCCACAACAGTATGAAAATATCCGTACCAAGATCCATCAGCAGTTTGCTACAGTCAGACAATTAGCAATCATTACCTACGGTCAACAATCACCACAAAAAGTTTTACTCGCAACCAATGCCTTTATTTTGATGTACTACGATGCCCTCAGTCGCAATAATCCGAAATTCTTTTGGGCAAATCTTGGGGTTTTTGTGGCGAATGATGTTCGCTCAAACTATGCACTGACCTATTCATTATCCAATGCACTTGATCCGCTCAATGTGACAGATGGTAAAAATATCGTGATTGCTGGTATGAGTATTCCAACCTTACAAGCAACAATCAGCCAAGCAAATAATGAGCTAATTCAAGGGCAATCAAGCGTCATGGCAGATATTGGTGGATTAAGTGTTATGCATCAACACTATGATTCAACACGTTTAGCACAAGAGCTCAGTGCATATGGGGCAAACCTAAGCCAAGCCTTTCAACTCCAAAAAATTGCCGATGATGAAGCCTTACGTTCAGGTGTCAATTCCGCTAAGTTTAAAAAATTAGCCACTGATGCTGCGATTAGTTTTGGTATTCATGAACAAGAAAAAATCTTACAACCGATGTGGGATAAACCTTTGATGCGTGATTTTTCCAAAATTAATGATTTTATGCTTACGCTGAGTTTAGAAAATTTAGGTTTACGTGGCGATATCTTCATTGGCGTAAATAAATTTAAACTCATCTTCACACCTTATCTGATTATACGTGCACCGATCAGTGCAACCAATCTTGCAAATTTACAAGACCGTATCGCGATTGCACGTAATGGATTTATCGTATTGAATGAATGGAAACAAAACATACTCTACGCACCATGGATTCCAGTCTACCAATCTCAAATTGGCAAAGGTGATGGCTTATACCAGCCCGTAGGTGCGAGATAATCTAAATCAATCTAGATTGATCAACGTTACATTCGTTTCAAACTGACTACATTTTGCGCACAGTTCTTGCTTGTTTAAATGTGTGTATAACGCACAATAAAAAGACTCAATCACAAATGAGGTGCAACATGATTTTTAAAGACCATATTGTTCGTAGTGAAAATATCAAGACGATGCAAATGCTCCATGATGCAAAATTAGATCACCAAGTCATTGCCATGTTTATGACCTGTGAAGGTATTCCACTCGAAGCTGATGAAGTGAGTGCTATTTTGAAGCAGTTTGATGTACTCGGACAGCACAAAGCATCCCGTAAAAAGGCCAAAGCCTTACTCCAAGCCAAAATGAACCATTTTGAAGATGATGAGTTGCCTTGCCCTGCAAGCTATTAATTTTAAATTGAATACTTACCGAATCAATAACGAGCGATCAAAATGGTCGCTCGTTTTATTTAAATCACTAAATCGTCCAGTCCCCATGAAGATGTGTATAATCAAAACATCCTCTATTTTGTAAATGACTATGCTCCAAATTCTGCAAAAACAGCTTGATGAAAGTACCTTCTGTCCACTGTGTCAGGCGAGTATGTATTTTGTTGAAGCTGAAGAATTTGAAAAAGAAGTGAGTTTTCACCAATGTAGTCATTGTCAGCATCAAGTTTTTGTCAATCAACAACGTAATTGCCACTGTGAAACTTGTCAAAATAAACGCCGTAAACTGATCAAAGAAACGCGTCTACAAGAAACGCGTAAACTGGCAAAAAAAGATGATTTTGAATTGGGTTTAGACCAACTCAGTTTTCTACATAAATTATTTTTATTGAGTATTTTGGACAATCAAGTTCATGAAAATACCAACCATAAAGAATTTATAGATTGGGAAATCATTAAATACCACCCGATTACACCTAACTACTATTTTCAAAGCCAATTGCTTAATCAATTGATCAAAGACAATGTTTTAGTGGCGAAAGAATTTAGTGACAATGCACATCAGTATTATATCAACGTGCGTTTAGATGGTTATTCTGAGCCCAGTTTATTTAGCATTACCACACAGCTTCGTCATTGGTTCTATGAAAACTTAACTCAAGGTGTGCCATTTAAAACCTCAGAAGAAGTAAAAAATACTTTGTATGTGGTGCTGTATCAGGAAATTGTACAATTTGCACAGTATTACTGCCGAACTTGGGGCATTCAAATTTCTGGCAATAAAAATTTCCAAACCTTTTGTTATCGTTTGATGGATTCACTTGCAGTTGGGCAAATCTTCTATCTGATCCAAACAGCACTTGAATATCTGTATCAGAAAAAAGCCTTACAGGTCCGTAATGAAAACTTTATCAATACCAATATTTTAAAGAAAACGGTTCAGCAATATCGTGAACGTGCTATTGCTGAAAAATGGGAAACCTCTACGCTCCCTCGCCCGCCCAATATTCCATTCAGTAAAATGAGTGAAATATTGTTCTATCGCTTTTTAGGTTACGATGAAAGTATCTTCTTCCAACCTGTTTGGAAGTCTTGGAAAAAGATTGAAGCGCGTTTGAATTTTTATTCTCAAAAGCGTTGTATGTATTGTGGTTCAAGTGAATTAACCGTTGAGTATGACGCACAGAATTATGTAACCTTGTTGTGTCGTAGTTGTAAACATCAAGATCACTATTTTACTCAGTAAGGTGCTGTTATGAATCATCCTGAAACGCTTTCGCTCAATGATGCAGATCAGCTGAATAATCAAACTGATGTAATTTTACAAAAAGTGGTTGATGCTTGGACGGAGCTTCAAACTCAACAGCCTTTGGTACATTGCATTACCAACAGTGTTGCTGCCAATTATGCTGCCAATGTGTTACTTGCAGCGGGTGCATCACCAGCGATGATTGATAATCCGTTTGAAGCGGAAAGTTTTGCTTCAATCGCTGCTGCTTTAAGTATTAACCTAGGTACGCCTACAACTGAACAAATGCAAGCCATGCAAATTTCTGCACAAACGGCTTCTACTAAAAATACACCTTGGGTACTTGATCCTGTGGGTTATGGCGCATTTTTAAAATGGCGAAGTGAAATGGTTGATCAGTTGATTTTACTCAATCCGACTGTCATTCGTGGCAATGCGTCTGAAATAAGTACACTAGCAGGCAATCAAGTTGAATCTAAAGGTGTAGATAGCACTGTTTCAAGTAATGAAGTTTATTTGCAGGCTTTGCCACTACTTGCTCATAGTGAATGTGTGGCTATTTCAGGTGAATCTGACTTTATATTGTCTAAAGAGCTCAATGCCGTGATTCAGGTGAATGGCGGTAGCTTTCTGCAACCCAAAGTCACAGCAACAGGTTGTGCGCTCGGTGCTTTAATCGCAGCTTATTGTGCTGTTGCGAATCCAACGATTGCTACGATTGCAGCACATATTCATTTTGCGATTGCCGGAAAATTGGCTTTTGAAAAAGCGCAAACTGTTGGTAGTTTTAATGTGGCTTTTTTGGATGAAATTTATACATTGAATGCGGATAAAATTTGGGAATATGTGGATATAGAAGTATTAACTCTTTGATTTTATATTTCTTAAAAAAAATTGAAAGATTAAGTCGATATTGCATCGACTTAATAATAGATATACGAGTAACATAAAAATATCTTTTACTTCTCGATAACATTAGATACGCGATAACGTCATCCGCAACGTGTTTGAGGCAGGACTACTTTTAATCAGATATGTTTTTGCGATGAAATTAATATTTTGACGGAAGTGGACGAGTTTTGCGGATGACAATGGTTTTGCCTACTTTTGCCGAAACAAAAGTAGGGCCAGCCGCAGGCAAATCCCTAAATTAAAACTTTTGATTTAAGACTCCACCGAGGTGAATTAAAAAATTTTAAAGTGGACATTTTTCTTTCAAATATTTAACAACAAACTTTATATAACAATTATTTCAATAACAAAAAAATATCCGTCATTAACTCATGCTCATCCACTTCTGAAATAAAGTTTAAATACTGAAAATACATTGGAAAATTACCAAGTTCATAAGATTGTTCTGTAAACCATTTTCGGAGTAATAAAACAGAATCATTTAAACGATCATGACTGCCAATATGACGAATCACGGCGTATTTCCCAGCGGGTAATTCTGAATTTTTCACACCAAATTGATTTTCAGGTACTTCTTTTACAACATTCCCAGCAATATCGAAAATAAAATCAGCATCAGGTGTCAGCTGAGGGTCTGAATGCGGAATTCCATACATTTTTGCATCCTGTTGCACCGCTAATCCTTCAGATTTACGCCATTCGATAAACTTTGCTGCACTTTCAAGAATAAGCAAAGGCGATCCTTGATGACGTAAATAAGCAATTTTTTCACATGGTTTTTCAATAATACTCACATTCATAATGTTCTCAATTTTAGGTAATACAAAATTAAATTGTTGATGCCAAATAAACCAATTCGGTTTTACTCTAAAGCAACTTGGCGTCTGACCGAAACAACGTTTGAATGATCTTGAAAAGCTTTCATGACTATCAAATCCAGCTAAATAGGCAATGTCGACAATTTTCAACTGATGCTCAAAAGCCAAATGATAGGATGCTCTTTTTAAACGGCTGAGTTGAATAAACTTAATCAGTGTAATACCTGTATATGCAGAAAAGACTCGATGAAAATGAAACTTGGATAAATGTGCGATTTCACACAGAAGATCCACATTCAAATGATCATCTAAATGTTCTTGAATATAGGCACATACTTTCTTAATTTTATCTTCAGTACTCATCCCTTATCACTCGTTGTTCGATCTCTTTATTTTGCTTTTCCTATCGCAGAGATACTTGATTGAAATTGCTCTATTGCAATCTGTTTTAATTTTAAACATTATTTTTATTTTGACTAATTCAAGTCATTCAAAAAAAATAAATGACCTGAATTCTACACCCTTAAAAAACGATTATTTTTTAAGGAGTACTTTCTTATAAATTTCCTTTGGCATTTCTGCAAATTCAACACAAAGTTGAACTTCTAAACCATTCGCAGAATAGCCATTAAAAGCTTGTAAATATTGAACTAAATTTTCAGTCATTAAATCTTTTTGTGCTTCAGTACGTCCACTCAAACCTTGTAAACGCACAAAGATAAATGCGTGTTCATTATTTTCAAAACCAATTAAATAATCTGAAACTTCCTGAATACGCGTTTTTATATCATGCGGTTCAGCAACTAAACCTGTATCAAACAACGCATGATTTAAACCCAACATTAATTCTTTCTTGTTTAAATCCTGAATATTGTCAGAATAATCAATAAACATTTGTGGCATACAATCACCGAATTCCTTTTTAAACTTGGCTTGAATACATTATTCAATAAATAACAATGCTAAACGAACTTGATCATAACCCATTTTCGGACTAGTCAAATCAACGATTGGACGTAACTTAATCGCTCCATCATCATTGAAATGACTTGGGTCTTGGCGTTTCATCAATTTCTTATAAATCACACGGACTTTTTCAACGACTTCTTCACCAGGATTAGCAACTGAAATATCCAAACCTTGCTCACGATGTAAACGAGCCAAATGATTGATAATCGTTGCAGGCGTTAAACCACGCTCCACTGCAATATCTTGAATTTCATAACCACTTTCAAACAGCTCACGAGTTTCATCCAAAGTTGCCGATGCATAATTGGTTTTACCACCACTGCGCGCAAGTTTCTTCTCATTACGCTCAATTTCTGTCGGATTCAACGTGCCACCACAGTGACGAATAAAGGCATTGTGTTGTGTTGTTAAATCAGCATCGAGGTAATGTTCAACCGCTTCATCTGACAATTCCTGAAAGCGACGATCCGCTTTGATCGCTAAACTATCTAACTCCAAAGCTTGATCATTAAAACCAAGTAGACGTAAACCATTGATTGACTTTAAACGTGATAAAGCCACATAACCTTGCCCCTTTTCAAAAGTATGACTCAAGTTAATTTCAGCAGCTTCCAAAGTCATACCTTGGGATTTGTGAATGGTGATCGCCCAAGCCAAACGCAATGGAACTTGCTGCAAACTGGCGATAGTTTTACCACCTTCATTATCCACTGACCACGTTTCAGGTGCGACTAAAAGTGTTGTACCATCCGTCATTATGACTTTAGGCAACATGCCCATTTCATCATCTTCTTCAAAACCAATGACTTCACCCAAACTTCCGTTGATATAGCCCATATCAAAGTTGTTCTTCACAAACATCACTTTGGCATGTTTCTTCAACGTTAATTCTTCAGGTGCGCGAACAGATGATTTCAATGTTTCAATCAACTTTTCATTACCATCGGTCACCGCAACAAATTGATGATCAGTACCTTCAATCGCATTGAGATGTTGAAAATTGATGCTGTCTACATCCATATTATGGGTATATAAACGTGTAAAGGTTTCACCAATATCTTGATTTCGCGTATTTTGTAAAGCTTGAATATGTTGTTGCTGAATGCTTTGCGAACGAATAGCATTTAGAATATCGTTCAGCGCAGAATCATCCTGACGGTGTTGTTCTGTTAAATAGCAAACACGAAATTTGGCTTCGACCCAAGCATCTGACATAAAACAAAATTTATCACGATTCTTTTCACCATTTCGTCCTACAGGTGGTAACTGAAAGAAGTCACCCGCAGCGATGACTTGGATGCCACCAAAAGCTTCATCAGATTCTTTAAAATATTTTAAAACTTGATTGACCAAATTCAGTTGTTTGGCGTGCAACATGGATATTTCATCAATAATCAACACTTGGGCATTTTCCAAATGCTCTTTTAAATATTTACGCTCTTTCATCCGTTTTAGATCATCATCGGAAAGCGTATCTTTAATCCCAATCCCTGCCCATGTGTGAATGGTCATGCCATTCATATGCGTCGCAGCAATCCCAGTTGAAGCGGTAATCGCCACAGGCACTTTACGTACTTTTAAATAATTGATGTATTGATTTAGCGTATATGTTTTACCTGCACCTGCCGAGCCAGTCAAAAAGACATTTTCACCCGCTTTCATGAGTTTGAGTGCAGTTTCTTGTTTCATAACAGCCTTGAATTACCAGTTGGGAATGTGACGGCTATAGCCTAACGATTTTTGGCAGAAAAGTTAAGCCAAATGAACAAAGCTGATTGAATTAAGTCATCATGAAATTACAATCTTTGGAAAATAGAATTATAAATTCCCCAATTCCTCATTGGGTTGAATACTACTTTTCCACTTTAAATGTTGATTCACATCTTGAATAAATGCCATCGCCTTAACATGAAATTGCTGTTCTGGAATTTGATTATTCGGCAAACGTAATTGATCAAACTCCAAGCGACCTAATTTATAAAAACAACCTAAAGTCATTTCCTGTGTAGGATCATCGATATGGGTCATATGAAAAGCCACATATTCTCGTTCTGCGATTCGTTGACTATAAGACATTGCCAAACAATGCTTAAACACCACAGACTCTTGGATAATGCGCTTTAAACTATTGAGTTCTTCATAACACCAATCTTCAAAATAAATCTTTTGCATCGGTGCAACACGATCCCACGACTCTGCGGGGATTTTTTCTTTTAATTTAGATAAGGTATCAACAAAGTGATTATGCGCATGCCAATGTCTGGCTTGCTGATATAGACTCGCCCAAGTCACGTTTCGGTGAATTTCATCATGCTGATTAAACAAATGCACAACATAATCAGAAACATAACTATCAAAAATACTATGATTCGATCGTTGATCATGACTGATATGTTTGAATGTTTTTCTAAAGTCTTCAACCTTGATATTGTGCTTTTGCAGATCAATAAAAAATTGTGGATATTGCTGTAAATGCAGATCCATATATTGCACTAAATCTGCTGGCAAAACAGTCACAATGTTTTGTAGAAAGTGCATATATGCCTGTAACACACGATTAATTTTAATGAATAATTTTTTATACTGCTGAGGTTGATCACCCAACATCAAAGCTGAAAAATCTAACCATTCTTCAATATATAAAAAAGAATGTGAAATCATTTTCCGATTTGAATTAGGGCTTAAATTATTATTTAAAAATGAATAGCGTGTATTTTTAACATCATTTTGCCATTCATTTGTAATTGCATATTCATAACATTTAATTAAAAACAATCGTGCAGCGACGTTTTTAAAATATTTAAGCACGGCGAGTAATACAACCGAATTAATTTTTGAAGTATCAATAAAGCTCAGAGCAGTGACAGTAATTCTAACATTGACATCTTCTAGGTGCTTTGCCACCCAATCATTGAGCAATGCATCTTGCTTAAATAACCAATTCACACTACGTTTGAGTGTAAAAATGGGTAAACGAATAGCATCATCCAATTCCCAATATTCGTCCTGATTATTTAAAAAATGTTGCTTATTCAGCAAATCCTGATATTGCCAAAAACCACGTTTCATACGCCCCGCGTATGCAATTAAATGTGGTTGCTCTTGAGCATGCGTTGACAATAGTTTGATACTTTCAAAATCACGAATAACATCCTGTAGTTGTACTGAGTTTGGATAGAGCAATTGAAAAATTCTAAATAAATGTTGTGGAATACATTGCTCGAAACAAAATAAGAATTGATAAAACTTCTGTACCAATTCATTTACAGGGAGAAACTCTTGTCCCAGTACAGAATTAATCAATACCAAATGTTTGATATTAATTTCGGCACTTAACGGAATCGCCTTGCCGTATTTTGCAAAATCTGACACATAAGGATGATCAAAATATTCATATTTTATCAAGAGTTGATCGATTTTATCGGCTTCATCCTCTTGAATATTATAAAGATACTGCTCTACTCTATTCTCACCATCAACCCACTCAAACACCTGTTCAATCAAAGTTTGGCGAATAATTTGCGCTTTTGTTTTTAAATCTGTGGGATGAATTTCATGATATTTATGCAGATAAAAATAAACATCTTCAATGACGTATTTAATCAAACGATCAATATTCAGTGGTTTTACAATCGTTGTATGTAAATGTTGCACTTGCGATTCAAAAATCACACCAACTTCTTTATCGATATGAATTTTTAGGAAATCATTTGCCACACTAAAACTATGGTTTTGAACATCAAATTGAAAAAAATTATCGACAGTTACACTGACCAAGTAATCTAGCTGATCAAGATAAATTTTTTGTAAAGTTTCAGAAATTGGAAGCAATTCTTGGGCAGCAAACTGGTGTCTATTGGGCAGTTGATTTTGCACTGTCTGCACCATAAGCTCCTCAAACAGATTTTATCGTTATTGAATATTTTATTTTAAGCGAAGTGTTATTAATTACCAATGAATTTAATCGCTGTTTTGCAAAACTTTGTTTAAAGTTGTTTTTACTTGTAAACACAGAAAATTCATCGAAAAATCAACATAAAAAAGCCAATACACTTAATATGCATTGGCTAAAATTTTACGTATTTTTATGAATTTAAGTATGTAATGGTTTAATTCCCATACGATCTTCAACCAAGTCATAACACCATTGGAAAATAAAGGTATAAACGAGAATACAACTGGTCATTCCCAAGTCTAATAAAATCGCTTGTAAAATCGTCATATCCATCGCATACGCCACCATTGGAATGGTCGCTAACATCAAACCACCTTCAAAACCAATGGCATGCAGGATACGTACACGGATCGTACGTTGTAATTTTTTACGTTGTTCATATTTTTCAAAAAAATGATTGAAAATCATATTCCAAACCACTGAAGTTACCGCCATGGCAATACCCAAAGTGCCTGTAACTTCCATTGGAACTTCAAAAATAAAACTTAATGCAATCGCTATGATCACCAATAGGATGATCTCATAGCTCAACGCATGAACAATCCTTCTTTTGGAAATCACCATTTTTAAAACACTCTTAATTAATTCGACAAATGCATCATACTTTTATAAAATTGATCAATCGAGTTAGATTCTTTCAATATTTTTGAAAGATTGTTTTAAATGTGCTTCTGCAAATACAGATTTGAGCGATGAAAATCATGAACATTAACCAAGAACAACTCACTATATTTAAAACCGTGATAGAAACAGGTTCATTTTCTGCGGCTGCACGACAACTCGGTAAAGTTCCTTCCGCAGTCAGCATGTCCATCGCCAATTTAGAAATTGATTTAAACTTAAAACTCTTTAATCGTGTAGGACGTGAACCTGTCCCTACACCACAAGCACAGCGCTTATATGAAAAAACAGAACAACTTTTAATTGAAATGAATCAATGGAAGCAACAAGCCATTGCGCTCAGTGAAGGCTTGGAGTCAAATTTGAATATTGTGGTGGTTTCAGAGCTATTACACACCGATTGGACAGAATACATCGCAATCCTTGCCGAACATTTTCCAAGCTTACAAATCAATATCTTCTCAGCGCCACAAGAAGATGCTTTGAAAGTGTTAATGAATCAAACTGCGCAATTGGCACTTATGTTTGAACGTGAAATTCTCGAAAGCCGTGAACAGTTTGTTGAATTTAAAAAAGAAGTCCTTGTACCTGTCGCTGCAATCAAGCATCCCTTATCTGTTCATTCACAAGTGACATTTGAACAAATTTTACAAGCACGTCAAATTGTCGTTGCCAGCCGTGACCGAACCATTAAGCCCGAACTGCTCTATTCTAAAAATTATTGGCGGACTGATAACCACCACTCTGCTTGTTCACTCATTCAGAAAGAACTTGGCTGGGGTGTACTTCCCTTACAGATGTTCAATGAAAATCCTCAACTTAAACATAATTTGAAAATTTTAGACCTGCTCGATTTCACACCAAAATTTGAGTATTACGTCGATTTAGTCTGGAGTCGCGAAAGTAATTTAGGTTCAGCTGCTCGTTTTTTGATTAATCACATCAGAAATCAACGAATTCATACAAAATAATGTGTGTTTCAGCACATTTTACTCTTTTGCTGAAATGGCATTGTGTTATAAATAAAATCACAAATATTTTAACTAAGAAATAACCGGCAATGACACAATCTGCATTAGATCAATTAAAACGCTTAACCACTATTGTTGCTGATACAGGTGATTTAACCGCAATTCAACAATTCCGTCCTTTGGATGCAACAACAAATCCATCTTTAATTACTGCTGCAGCACAACAGCCTGAAAGCCGTACGTTAATTGAAGACGCTTATAGCCAAGCTAAACAAGAAGGTTATCAAACCGATGCGCTTGTAGAACGTACTATTGACATTCTTACTGTTAAGTTAGGCGTAGAAATATTAAATTTGATTGAAGGTCGTGTTTCAACCGAAGTCGATGCGGCACTGTCTTACAATACCGAAGAAACCATTGCTAAAGCCAAAGAGCTTTTAGCCTTATATAAAAATTATGGTATCAATCAAGATCGTATCTTAATTAAAATCGCCTCTACTTGGGAAGGGATTCAAGCCGCAAAAGCACTTGAAGCTGAAGGTATTCATTGTAATTTGACCTTGCTATTCGGTCTGCACCAAGCCAATGCGTGTGCAGATGCAAAAGTCACTTTAATTTCACCATTTGTGGGTCGTATTTTAGATTGGTATAAAAAAGCTGAGAATGTAGACAGCTATGCAATCGACAAAGATCCTGGTGTACTTTCGGTAAAACAAATTTATCATTACTACAAGCAACATGACATCAAAACTGAAGTGATGGGTGCAAGCTTCCGTAGCGTAGATCAAGTCCTCGGTTTAGCGGGTTGTGACTTATTAACAGTTGCACCAAATTTACTTGAAAAATTAGGTGAAGATCAACGTGTTGTTGAATCTCAATTGAGTGCTAATCATGCGCATGCACACCAAGAACATCCACATCAAAAAATCTCTGAAGCTGAATTTAAACAGCAATTAGAAGCCGATTTAATGGCATTCCAATTACTACAAAGTGGTATTGATGGATTTATTAAAGCACGTGAACAACTTGCGCTATTATTGCGTCAGTCGTTTGGTTTAGAAGCAGATTTTGTTGATTAAGCAATAGAGCAGATTGCTCAAAACTTTGAACAATCATTAAATAATGCACCACAATTGCTCACAAAAATGAAGCCGAGTTTGTTATTATAATAGCTCGGCTTTTTGTTTCGCTTTCTTAAACAGTGAGAATCTCGTGTTTGGTATTACTGACATAGTGACATATATCTTAGGGACTATTTTTATTGTCATTTTGCCAGGTCCAAACTCGCTTTATGTGATGTCTATCGCCTCACGTTTTGGCATCAAAACAGGCTATATCGGTGCTTTAGGCGTTTTTACAGGCGATCTAATTCTCATCCTGTGTACCGTATTAGGTGCAGCATCACTGCTACATGCTTTCCCATGGCTATTTGTGGTTCTTAAAATTGTTGGTGCAAGTTACTTATCGTATTTAGGCATACGTTTACTGATTGCGAGTTTCAAAACATGGTTTAGCAAACCACAAAACATTCAAGCCAACAGTGATACATCTACTACAGAGCAATTCCATCCATTTCGTACTGCTCTGACCATTAGCTTGCTCAATCCAAAAGCGATCTTATTTTACCTTTCTTTCTTCGTTCAATTTGTAGATCCAGACTACCCTTACCCTGCCTTAAGCTTCGCAGCACTTTCAGTAATCTTGCAAATTATTAGTATGAGCTATTTGACTATATTGATTTTTTCAGGGGTTAAACTCGCTTCATTCTTTAATGCACGTTACCGAGTAGCGGCCAGTTGTGTTGCCGCAGTTGGACTTTTATTTTGTGGCTTTGGTTTAAAACTTGCCTTGTCTACGATGTAACTACATCTATTTTTTGAAAAAATAGGCTATACGACTTCGCTCACAACCTTAAAAATATATCAGCATCTTATTCTCTCTGCCTGAGAATTTGTTTAATTATTTTTATAATCATTCACTGATTTAATATTAAATTCCGATCAAATCTATATGCACCAAACTGATTCAGGTATGATACTTGCATTTTCAACCGAACAGTAAATTACATAGCAAAGGATTATGCAAAAGTTTCTCCAAGATTTTTCGATACCCGCAGTATTTGCAGGCTTTATCACCTTTCTTATTGGCATCAGTGTTTCCGCAGTGCTTGTGATCCAGGCAGCGCAACTGCTCGGTGCAAACCCTGAACAAATTACCTCTTGGTTTTGGGCACTTGGTTTAGGCATTGGACTATCAGGTCTGTTGCTCTCTTGGAAATTTAAATATCCTGTAGCGACCTCATGGTCGACTGCGGCACTTGCGCTGATCATTGCAACAGCAAGTGGATATACATTATACGAAGCAATTGGTGCTTTTCTTATCTGTGGCTTACTCACTGCAATACTTGGCTTTTTAGGTATCTTTGAAAAAATCCTTGCCTACATTCCGCAAAGTTTAACCAGTGCCATGCTTGCAGGTGTCCTACTTAAATTTGGTATTGCCCTGTTTGCCAGTATGCAAAATGATTGGGGTTTTATTTTAAGCTTATTGGCTGTTTATATTATCACCAAGCGCCTTTGGGCACGTTATTGCATTGTCATTACTGTGATTGCTGGAATATTAATTTGTCCATTATTTATGGAATTTCATGTTCCAACATTGCATTGGGGGCTTGCACATCCTGTATGGATGAAACCTGAATTTACATGGTCTGCAATCCTTGGTTTAGCATTGCCTTTATTTGTCATTAACATGGCATCACAATACTTACCAGGTATCGCCATGATCAAAAGCTATGGTTATCAACCGCACGTTAATCATTTGATTGGTTGGACTGGAACAGCACAAACCTTACTTGCGCCATTCGGTTGCTATACTGTGAATATTGCTGCAATTAGTGCAGCCGTTAGTCTAGATGATCAAGTCCATCCTGATCCGAGTAAACGCTATATCGCAGGCATGAGCTGTGGTTTTTTCTATATTTTAATGGGCTTATTTGCAGCCACACTTACTAGCTTACTCATGTCTTTCCCACATTTATTCATTGTTGCCTTAGCTGGGATTGCATTGTTTGGAACAATTAGTCATAACATCGCAATTGCATTTCATGAAGTGAAAGACCGTGAAGCTGCTTTATTGACCTTCTTATTCTGCGCTTCTGGCGTACAATTTTTTGGAATCGGTTCTGCTTTCTGGGGATTGCTGTTTGGATTTGTTGTCTCAATTATTTTAAATTTCAGAGCAAAGAAGTGACCTATTAAACACGAAGATAAGTCATGAGAAATATACCGTTCAATTGCACTTATCTTCTTCTTTATTTGTATATAAATAAATGAAGAAACTACTGAAAATCTATAGAAACATATTAAATACGTAGTAAAGGAATCAGAAGCACTAAATTTTAGACAAAAAAAAGCTTACCCTAGGATGGGTAAGCTTGAAAACTTAAAACAACATAAATAGAAACTACAGCTATAGAATCTGTCTATTATAATAATCGTTGATTAACATATAAACAAATACTAAAAAACGATAATTTAATACTTTAAAACTATTAATAATGAAATATTTATCTACAAAAACAACAAAATAGTGACAAATTCATCAGAATTAAAATACAAAAAACAAATTAATACTGAATTACACCCAAATATCTAGACTTTAGTCTTAAGCTAAATCTCAGGATAAATACCGGTGCCCTCTGGCCACGGTGTTAACAACTCAAAACCAGTTTCAGTGACAGCAACCATATGCTCCCATTGCGCAGATAAAGATTTATCAGTAGTCACGACAGTCCAACCATCTTTTAACTCTTTAACGCTGGCTTTCCCTGCATTCACCATAGGTTCGATAGTAAACACCATGCCTTTTTTCAGGACTAAACCCTGCCCCGCTTGACCATAATGCAACACATTAGGTTGCTCATGATAGACCTTACCAATCCCATGACCACAGTATTCACGTACGATTGTATAACCTTCACGCTGTGCCACTTTTTGAATCGCATGTCCAATATCACCCAATGTCGCCCCAGGTTTTACAGTATGAATCCCTGCAACCATTGCTTCATAGGTAGTTTCAACCAGCCTTTTCGCTTCAGGTTTGATTTGACCAACATAGTACATACGACTGGTATCACCAAAATAACCATCTTTGATAATCGCAACATCGATATTGATAATATCACCATCATTTATAATAATTTTATTCGACGGAATACCATGACAAACCACTTCATTTGGAGAAATACATGTGGTTTTGGTATAACCATAATAACCAACATTCGCAGGAATGACTTTAAGTGTATTTACAATAAAATCATTACAAATATCATCTAAATATTCTGTCGTCACACCTGGCTTCACATATTCACCGATCATTTCTAAAACCTGAGCCGCTAAACGCCCTGACACTCTTAATTTCTCAATGTCTTGTTCAGTTTTAATGGTGACTGTTGAAGCTTTCATAATATCTGTCCGCAAATGTGAATCGGTATTATATGCCTTTTTAAAATTTTTAGGACTTTTTCTTATTCACTTATCGAAATCTAAAGGGTTTCTCTTTTACAAAACATTAAAACATGTGGGTTTTACGAAAACTATTTATCAGCATCTAAATTTTTTACTGAGCTATAGAATTATCAATCATTGAAAATTAATAGGTATATCACCTACATAAATTTAACAAATAAGCCTAATTGGTTAAAATTTATAAAATCTAGGAATGCTATCTATAAAATAAAATACAAAATACTCCCTATTTCAACTAAAATTACTTTTTTGTGTGTTTAACCTTTCTCTTTTTATGACTAATCTCCGTACAAAGGATATTATTGCTTTAGGGTTCATGACCTTTGCCTTATTTGTAGGCGCTGGCAATATTATCTTTCCACCCATTGTTGCTCAACAAGCTGGTGAAAATGTATGGCTTGCAGCAATCGGCTTCTTAATCACTGCTGTTGGTCTTCCAGTACTCACCATTATGGCACTTTCTAAAACTGAAGGTTCCATTGCAATTTTAAGTTCACCCCTCGGTAAAGTTGCAAGTTTAATCCTCACCATCGTATGTTACCTTTCAGTCGGACCGCTCTTTGCGACACCGCGTACAGCGACTGTTTCTTATGAAATTGGTTTCTCATCATACTTTGGTAATGGCGGAACATCACTTTTTATCTATAGTGTTATTTATTTTGCATTTGTGACGCTAGTTTCACTCTATCCAAATAAATTATTGGACAGTGTTGGTCATATTCTCGCACCTTTAAAAATCATTGCATTGGCAATTTTAGGGATCGCGGCATTTATTATTCCAACAGGTTCAATTTCACCTGCTGTGAAAAACTATGTCTCAAGCCCTGTATCTGAAGGCTTTGTCAGTGGTTATTTAACCATGGACACTTTAGGCGCATTGGTTTTCGGTATTGTCATCATTCATGCGATTCATTCTCGTGGTGTGACTGATAAAAAACTTGTGACCAAATATGCTGTGATTGCTAGTCTGATTTCAGGTGTTTTACTCAGCCTCGTCTATATCAGCCTATTTAAACTCGGATTAGGTAGCCACGATGCTGCACCGAATGCTGAGAATGGTGCTGTAATTTTACATGCTTATGTACAACATGCTTTCGGTGACTTAGGTTCTTTATTTCTTACCGTTTTGATCTCACTTGCATGTATGGTCACTGCAATCGGACTAACATGTGCATGTGCTGAATACTTCTCAGAGTTGACTAAAATCCCATATAAAATTTTAGTGGTGATCTTGGTTTTATTCTCATTAGTAATTTCAAACTTAGGATTAACAAAGCTTATTGCTTTCTCAGTACCTGTTTTAAGCGCAATTTACCCACCTGCAATCGTGGTGATTATTCTCAGTTTCTTCTGGAAGAAGTTTAACAATCCATCTGTTGTGATTGCACCTGTGACTGCGGTTGCCTTCCTATTTGGTATTATTGAAGGAATCAAAGTAACAAGTTTTAATGATAGCTTGCCTTTATTTATTCAAAATTTACCTTTAAATGAACAAAATTTGGCATGGTTCATTCCATCAATAATCGTTCTAATCATTTGTGTCGTAATTGATAAAGTTAAAAAATAACCATTTTTAACCATCGTCCTTAAAATTTGATTTTACCCAAATCTCATTTTGACTGTGATCAATAATTGTCATGTTTACCCAACAGGCTGTTATTGTTTACGACACAATTAATTTACAACAAAGCTGTCATGCCATCTATTGGCTACACTTTTGCTCGATGATTTACCCGTTTGATATCAGCCTTTCATTTGTCCATACGCCGAATGCACAACCTAAGTCTCGTTTACTATCTGATTTAACCAAATTTTCAGTTTTTCTTGAAAATATGACATGAATTAATATTCATTTCCCCATCAAAGTTTCCCAAACAGCATCATTAGTAAAAATAAATTGACCAAAAAACAAGCAAACGATCAAAATTTAAATTTTTTATTAAAAGCAGTATTAAGCAAATTCTATCTGGCAATAAATTTGCATATTTTTCATAAACTTTAGTCGAAAAAACTTTTCATTGGCTTTAAGTTATTGTATTTTATTATGATAAATACATCACACTAAATTCAAATAAAAGTAATATTTCACCAAAAAATTAATAGTATTTCTATTTTTTATAAAAATAATTATCATTTGTCATAAATATGTCATAATTATTTAACAATATAGAAGTATTTAGGCTTGAAATATTCATAGGATATGGTACAACTATTACTCAAATCTGACTAAAACAATTAGGTTTTGTCGAGCAGACAGGAGGGATGGAGATGTTATCATTACATTTCAACAAGCAAGTCTTCATTAATTCGTTGAAGGCAAATACAAAGTTGGTCACATATCTGAGCACAACAATTGCGCTATTAGTGACATTATTAATTCATGGGTTGATTCAAGGCAATTTAAAGCCAGAATTCTTTGCGTATGCCCTCGTGGTATCTGCAGCCTTCTATGTCTGGGATGTTGTTGATCATAAATCTCGCAAACTTGCGAAAATAACAGAATAAAAGATGGGTGCTAAGCATCCATCTTTAAAGAAAAATAAGAATTCATTTAGAACTAAGTATATAAAGCTTAATCAAAATAACCCCATATACATTCCAAGCAATAGACCAGCCGTTGCACCAATTTCACCGATCACCAATAAAATCATTGCGATTCGTAAAATAATTTTGGGTAATTGTATTTTTCCCAATTGATGCGGTTGCTTGAATTGATTACTTGTATCCTTCAACCAACCATGCAATACATAACTCGCGATTGAAAAACTAAAGAAAATTAAGTTCGTGATGATAAAAAATAAGTTTACTTTCTCAGACCAACTTGAAAAATATGCCATTACAGCAAGAATCAAAGTGGCTGGTGCATAAAGCAGACTACTTCTATGTGCAATATCAACATAATAATGTGCCCGTGCCGATTCTGATCGACTGATTTGAACGTATTTCCATACCCCTGTGAGCATCCCCACAAATAAATATATACCACTGAATAGCAATGCTAATTTAACTGCGAGTGTTAAGCTCATTAAATCCATTTCATTGATCCTTTTCTAAATAGAAACCTATCTCTTTGCCTCTTTGACTTATAAGTCACTTTTTAATCAAGTTTCTTTTTGGAACTCGTGTAAAGTAAACTTGTAAACATAACGATAGAATCATGATGAGTACTTTTGAGAATGTAACGATTACTTGCACTGATGGCTATAGCTTAAGTGGTCGTTTTTATCAGTCAAAACAATCAATTGAACAACTGCCTATTTTAATTTGCCCCGCTACAGGGATTACCCAAGGTTTTTACCATAACTTTAGTGAATGGTTATCCGAACAAGGTTTCAACGTAATGGTGTTCGATTTCCGTGGAATTGGTCAGTCACTGCATGGTCCTCTTCGAGAATCGAATGCCAGTATCCAAGACTGGGGGCAATTAGACATTCCTGCAGCAATTGATTTGCTTTTAAATAAGACACAACAAGAAAAAGTCACACTTCTTGGTCATAGTGCTGGTGGACAGTTACTTGGTATTGTTCCGAACTATGACAAAGTTGCACAAGTGATTTCCATTTCAGGCTCTACTGGGCATGTTAAAGGGCTAAAAGGTCGTACTAAACGTATGGCACCAGTGATGTTTAACCTCATCTTCCCTGTATCCAGTTTAATTAAAGGCTATGGCGCGACGAATTTTTTAGGCATGGGGGAAAACTTACCTAAAAATGTTGCAAAACAATGGGCACAATTCTGTAGCAAACCTGGCTATGTAATCAATGCCATTGGTAAAACCATTTTTGATGATTATCATAGTGAAATTCAATGTCCAATTACTGTGTATTGGTCATCTGATGATGAGATTGCAACTGAAGCCAATGTCAAAGATTTGCTTCGCCTTTACCCAAATGCACAAACCGATATGATTGAGCTAAGTCCTCAAGAACATGGTCATAAAGCCATCGGTCATATGCTGATGTTTAAAAAGTCTCATCAAAATTTATGGTCTAAAATCACACAAACAATTCAATAATTTTAAAGTTTACTTTTAGCATTTAAATAAGTAATCCTATTTAAATGCTCTTTTTATTCAAAAAAATGCCTCTATTCATAGAGGCATTTTTAATGATACTGTTAAAGTTCAACTAGATCGTAGATTAACTCAAATATTCGGGTCGAGTAATTTTCACCGTTTTAATGCGGTTTCCATCCATTTCAAGCACTTCAAACCAAATTCCGACTTGCTCAATTTGTGTACCCACTTTAACTTCACCTTGAGTTTTATCCAAAATTAATCCTGCTACACTGAAGTATTCTGAATCATCTTGAATTAAATCTAACATACCAAGTTCAAGTTCCAACTGATACAAATCCAGCATACCCGAAGCTTTCCATGTCAGCTCATCCAATTTCACCAAGTCTAATTGTTCATCAGCATCTGGGAATTCCCCAGCAATTGCTTCAAACACATCATGTGGCGAAATCAAACCCTGAATATTACCAAACTCATTGCTTACTAGAACCAAAGAACCTTTTGAATTCCGCAAGGTCTGAATCGCATCAATTACTTTCATCTTTTCAAAAATGAAAATTGGACGATTACGCTTCAATAAAGTCTGTAAAAGCTCTGGCTCATCTAGTGCATCAATCAACTCTTTTGCACGAATGATAGTTACAACCTTGTCTAACTGACCACGACAAACAGGAAACAAACTATGAGGTACTGCCAAAATCTGTTGACGAATACTTTCAGGATCATCATCCAAATTGACCCATGAAATCTGACTTCTAGGGGTCATGATCGAAGCAACTGAACGTTCAGCAAGCGTTAAAACACCGCCAATCATATAGCGCTCTTCATCAGCAAAAGCTTCTTGTGCTGCAATCGACTGAGAATCGGCGGTTTCTATTTTTCCACCCATCAATCTTAAAATAGAATCCGCTGTACGATGACGTAATGGAATTTTCGACTCATGTTTTGCTGCATTACGCTGACCAAACTGATTGAATGCCTCAATTGCAATCGCAACACCAATACCAGAATAGATATAGCCTTTAGGGATATGAAACTGAAAACCTTCTGCAATTAAGCTGATACCGATTAACAATAAGAAGCTTAAGCACAAAATCACAACAGTTGGGTGTCGGTTTACAAATGCGGTTAACGGCTTTGATGCAATCAGCATGACCACCATCGCCACAATCATTGCAACCATCATCACATAGATGTTGTCTACCATACCAATCGCAGTAATGACCGAATCTAAAGAGAAAACTGCATCGAGAATGACGATTTGCGCTACAACAGCGGTAAAACCTGCATACACCACATTACTAGTGACCTTGACTTCAGGCTTACCTTCCATCTTTTCATGTAGTTCTGTTACAGCCTTATAGACCAAGAACAGACCACCGAATAAGAGAATGAGATCTCGCCCTGAAAAAGTCCAGTCAAATATACTGATTAGCGGTTTTGTAAGTGTGACTAACCAAGAAATAGCGAACAATAAGCCTAAACGCATTACCAAAGCTAAAGATAAGCCAATAACACGTGCTTTATCACGTTGTTCTGGAGGAAGTTTATCTGCAAGAATAGCAATGAAAACTAGGTTATCGATACCCAGTACAATTTCTAAAACAATTAAGGTTAAAAGACCAACCCAAATTCCAGGGTCTAATAAAAATTCCATTATTAGATCTCCTGCTTATTATTATAAAAATATAAACGAGAAAAATGAAAACTAAACCTACACGGCGACGGGTCCATGAATAATGATACCTTTTCAACTAAATTAATTTAATTATGCACAATATTGTCCTTTTGTAATTATTTTTTCTAAAAAAATTACATTTTTTTCATATTTTTGCTTTAAAGTATTGAAACGAATATTTGAATCAATTTAATCTACACTGAAAGCTTAACCATTCAACTTACACAAATTCAATAAACTTTAATAAAATTTCTACATTTAATTAGTTTAGGAAAAATACACCAATAGTTTAAATAAACTTACTACATCTTGTGAAATCAAAAACATAAACAACATGAGGCAACTTTTTTTTTGAATATAACATTTATCACTTTTTAACAAAAAATAGTGTGTCTTTAAAAAATTAGCTTTCAACAGCGTGGATCTATAATATACACATTAAAAGCTTGTTTACTCGATCTTTTTAATCATATAACATATAGACAATACAGGACTAACAAACAAGAACTTATTTACCCCATAGTTCTTGAGCATACAACCGTTCGAACAACTTTTGGATGTTTAAAGCGACCTATTGCCTTTCATATCAAGTGGCAAATTTTACGCTTTGTTTAGCCATACTTATCGAAACTTTTGGCTTTGTATAATTTTTAATAATTGAACTCAGCTAATTTCATGGAAAATTATACCCCATCGATTTTCCTTGGTTATTTTCATTAAGTGATACATCACATATTGATTCATGTAATAAAAATAAAATATTATTAGAATTAATATTTGGCCATAATTACAAAAATTCAGGGACTCCCGAATGACTAAGAAATATTCAAAATTTTTACCGAACGCTGAAAATTTTAATATCGAAGAATTTCCTTATTATTGGATTACACAAGTTCATGCACAATATGTTCTAAACCTTGATCATGTACTGAAAAAATATGGTGTAGATAATTCTCGTCGTCGCCTATTGGTATCTTTAGAAGCTAAACCCAATGCGAGTGTATCCGAACTTTCTGATATGATTGTTTCAAAAATGTCGACGACAACTAAAATTGTTTATCGCTTAAAAGAAGAAGGTTTTGTTGATACCTATTCTTGTGAAAATGACGCACGTATCACACGTGTACATTTAACAGAAAAAGGTGTCCAAATGACTCAAAAAATTAATGACTTAATGGGTGTTATACTTGAACAATCGTTTGAAGGGCTAACACCACTTCAAATCGAGAAAATGATGGAAAGCCTAAAAATCATTTTCAAAAACTTATCTCATTAATTATAGTTTCACATTGATTTGATTGAAATTTTGATTTCAATCAAACATATCCATCTGTGGGGAGTTTTTATCGTGACGTTGTTTCGGGCAATATAGAGATTCAAACTCATCCACAGGAAAACCTTCAATAAAGCTTGAAATATCAACCTGCTTTAAGCTTAACCATTCATCTAAACGATGATGTGGTATGACAACAACTGATCGCTTATCAGTTCGCGGTTCATGAAATTCTTTCATCATCTCATGCTGATGAGCATCCATAGAAATCATCGTTGCCGAACGAACAATCTCGCCATCTTTTAAACGCGTAACTTCATATAGAGCTGCAATATAGAAAGCCTGACCATCTTTACGTCGAACCGCCCAACGTTGTGGTTTACCATTGATATATTTAGACTCATAAAACTCAAACACAGGGATCACGCCAAATTGGCACTTAGTAAAAGCTTCTGCAAAACTTCGCTTTTCTAAAAGCGTCTCATTTCTAGCATTATATGTATGTTTTGCAATTTCCATATCTTCAGACCATTTCGGTACTAAACCAAAATTGACTGAACGCCATTCAAGCCCTTTTTGAGACTTAAATAGCAAAGGAGTTTGAAAACTGGGAAAAATTTCATCGTCATATTCAAAGACAATATTTGGCAAGCCTAGTTGTAGCGCTTGTTGATGTGTAATTGCTTTGAAATTGGCACACATGATTTAATACCATCGTTATAAAATTTTGTGTTTAAAAAAAGCAAGTCGAAACTTGCTTTGTTTTTGCTATTGAATCTATTTTAAAAATTAGATTAACCAAAAATTTTCTTTACTTTAGCACTTAAACCATGGAAAAACTTATGTTTTGCATTGGCTTTTTCACTAGTCAAAAAGTTAATTTGAATCGACTGGCGTTGCCCTTCATAAGGAATATAACCATGCCAACCATTATCTGTCACTTTGAATGCAACCAGTGAACCTGGTCCCGCATTGATTTCAGCGACATAATTATTGATGTCTTGATTATCATTCAAAATACGTAAACGACCTGTTTCAGCATCCCATGATTCATTTAAATAAATCAAAATAGTGAGTAATTTACTTTTTGAGTCACTGTGAATACGACCATCTTTTTGACGTGAAAAACCACGCAAAGTGATCATCATCGGATGTTCCATGACATTTACACCAAACTTATCGGTTAAGATTTGGCGAAACTCAGGTGTATCTACAGATTTCAATAAACGATCGAAATTAGGCTTAATTTCAACATCTTCCAAGTTGTAACTTCCCCCTTGGGTCAGCTTAGGAAAATCTGCGACGACGGCTTGTACTTCACTTTCTACGATTGAATTTTCTACAATAAAATATGGATATGGTGTATTACTAACTACCGAATTCTTTAATGCATCTAACTTAATTACCGATGACATTTTAATTCAACTAAATTATTAACTTTTTTGATTCTAACAAAGAATTCTCACCTATTGAGTATTAGCTCCGTTACTCGTTTACACTATTCCAACGTTTACTGAGTTTTATTGCAGTTTCAATCATCGCCAGTGACCAATCCTGATGATTAAAGTATTTGAACGTCATTACTTGTAAATCTTGTGGAGTTTTTACTTGCATCAATGCATTCGCCAATAAGTACTGTTCCTCAAATAAAGTTTCTCTATTGTTAGACAACTCATCTTGCGTGGGTAATGAACGGTTTTCCACATGTAATAGCTTATTAGGTTGCTCAAGTGCTTCTACAGAAAATTGATCACGAATATACATTAACTGATCATAGTCAGAGATAAATTGTTGTTGCGCTTGAATAGTTTTCAAACTTTCTGGCAATTGCTCAAAAATAATATATTGGCAATATTCAAAACGTGGTAGCCAATCTTGTAATACCTTAAATAATGCTTTGGGAATTGCACCATCATGCGTATCACGGCGAACCTGTTTATCAGCTACGTCACTATAACTAAAACTCCCCCCAGAAATATGAATCTCTCGAATATATTCAATAGGATAAAGTGCGATTAAAGCATCGATCTCAAGATTAAAATTGAATGCTTGACAATAAAGGTTATGCAAATCCAAAACGATAAAAGTATTAAATTTTTGGCACAATCCTGTAACAAACTTTGCTTGCTCAACAACTTGCTGATAACTCAAAGACAAAGCCAAAATTTCAAAGCCTAAAGGTATTTTTGAAGCAGATTGAAGAGCCACCACCTGTTGTTCAAAGTCTTGAACATCGACCAAGTGATAATCTAAAGGTAATGGAAATCCTGAGTTCTGTTTAAGTTGTGATTTATAACCAATATGTTCTGAAACGTGTACATATTTAAGCTGTTGTTGTTCCTGTTCCCACAATGCTAACCACTCATCATGTAATTCATTCATCTGTGCAATAAATGCCGAATAATGCACACCATGTGCAAGCAAACGCCCTGCTTCGCTATAATCTTTGAGCAATAAATTAAACCACTCAGGTCTATTCTCATAATGGCAATGATCGAATGACCACTCCAAAACCTCAACTTTCTCTTGTTCAAATAATGATAAACATGTGTTCAAAAAACTCAATTGGGGAAAAATAGACAAACCGAGTAACGGTTTCATTACTTATTTACCCCATACCACACGCAGGACAATCTTTTGGATCAAAAGGATGCTCTACTTGTGACTTTTGCTCATTCGCTTCCAAAATTTTTGTCTGTGTTTGTTGCTTTGGAGGTGGTGCATATTTACTTTGACTGCTCTGCTGCGGTTCAGTTGAACTGCATGCGATCGCAGACAAGCTCAATATCGACATCGTCGAAATTTTGATTAAGCTTAAGTTTTTAACTTTCATATTTAAATTCTTATTTTCTTAAATTAACCATAATTATAAATGAAATTTTGCCATTACACTGTTTAATCATAAAATCCCAACAAAAAAACCAGCTATCGAAATAACTGGTTTTTTAAATATTATTCAGTTGAATAAATCATTCTAAAGAATGAAGTTAGTCACCTGTATAACCTTTTAATTTTAAACGATAAGCGTGTAGCAATGGCTCAGTATAACCTGATGGCTGTTCACCACCTTTAAATACTAAGTCATACGCTGCTTGGTAAGCATAGCCATCAAAACCTGGCGCCATAGCTGTATATTCTGGATCATTCGCATTTTGCTCATCCACAATTTTCGCCATGCGTTGCATCACTTCTTCAACTTGCTCTTTAGTCACAATACCGTGACGTAACCAGTTCGCAACGTGTTGTGAAGAAATACGTAAAGTTGCACGGTCTTCCATCAAACCAACGTTGTTGATGTCTGGAACTTTAGAACAACCTACGCCCAAGTCAACCCAACGAACCACATAACCCAAGATACCTTGTAAGTTATTTTCAAGTTCTTTGGTTTTCTCTTCCGCAGTCCAATTCGTATCTGTTGCCAAAGGAGGAGTTAATAAGTCATCTAATGGCAATGCATCAGTTTTTAACAACTCAAGCTGACGTGCAGATACGTTGCATTGGTGGTAATGAATCGCGTGAATTACAGCACCTGACGGAGATGGAACCCATGCACAGCTTGCGCCTGCTTCTGGATGTTCAATCTTGGTTTTGTACATGTCTAACAGCATGTCTGGTTTAGGCCACATACCTTTACCAATTTGTGCTTTACCACGTAAACCAGACTGTAAACCAACCATCACGTTACGGTTTTCGTACGCTGGGAACCAAATTTGAGCTTTTACTTCGCCTTTACGAACGAATGGACCAGCTTCCATAAATGTATGAATTTCATCACCTGTACGATCCATGAAACCTGTATTGATGAAGATCGTACGATCTTTCGCTTGTGCGATACAGTTTTTCAAGTTCACAGAAGTACGACGCTCTTCATCCATGATCCCGATTTTTAAAGTTTTTGCAGGTAAGCCTAATGCTTTTTCTGAACGTTCAAACAATTCAACTGCAAATGCAACTTCTTCAGGACCATGCATTTTTGGCTTCACGATGTACATAGAACCTTTACGTGAGTTCTTGTTCTCGTTTTCGCCTTTAATGTCTGCAAATGTAAGCAACGGAGTGATCAACGCATCCATGATGCCTTCGTAGATTTCAGCACCATCTACAAGGATCGCAGGGTTTGTCATCAAGTGACCTACGTTACGAAGCAACATCAATGAACGACCGTGAAGTTTCGTTTCACCACCGATCAGGTTTTTGTGTGTACGGTCTTTATTCAGTGTACGAGTAATGGTTTTACCATTTTTCTCGATAGACTCTTCAAGCGTACCTTTCATTAAGCCTAACCAGTTACGGTAGCCTTCAACTTTTTCTTCTGCATCAACAGCAGCGATCGAGTCTTCCAAATCTTGAATCGTGGTTACAGCAGCTTCAAGCACAAGGTCTTTTACACCAGCTGCATCAGCTTTACCGATTGGGCTTGTAGCATCAACTTCGATGATTACGTGTAAACCATTATTTAAAAGTACGATTTCTACTGGAGCAGCTTCGTCGCCATTAAAGCCAACAAACTGAGCTTCTTTAGCAAGTGTCGTTGTTGAACCATCTTTTAGGCTAACAACTAATTTTTTGCCTTCAACAGCATATTTAGTTGCATCAGCATGCGAACCATTTGCCAATGGGAAAGTTTCATTTAAGAAATTCTTAGCAAATGCGATTACTTTGTCGCCACGAACTGGGTTATAGCCCTTACCTTTTTCCGCGCCACCATCTTCAGGGATGACGTCAAAACCGTAAAGTGCATCGTATAAAGAACCCCAACGCGCGTTCGCAGCGTTTAAGCAGTAACGTGCATTACGCACAGGTACTACCAACTGCGCACCAGCCAATAATGCGATCTCTTCATCTACATTTTCTGTGCTGATTTGGAAATCTTCTACTTCTGGTAATAAGTAGCCAATTTCGGTAAGGAAAGCTTTATAAGCTTCGAGTTCAAATTTGTTGTTGCGGTGCCATTCATCAATTTTAGCCTGAAGGTCGTCACGCTTTGCAAGAAGCGCTTTGTTCTTAGGGCTAAGATCAACAACGACTTGCTCAAAGTTTTTCCAGTAAGTTTCACTGTCTAAACCAGAACCTGGTAGTGCTTCATTTTCGATGAAATCGTAAAGTTCTTTAGCAATCGCTAACTTGCCTTTTTGAATACGTGCAGTCATTGTCTTTCCTGATATTGCTACTTTTTATAACAAGAGTTTCTAGTATACCGATTTAAACCATGCTGAATAGTATTATCACATTCCTAAATAGTGATCATTTTCATTAAAATAAATATACACATTATCTTAAAAAATAATGATCAAAAATGCGACAATATCATCAACTTGGACAGCTTTTTACAGTGTATAAAAATTTCAAAATGCCGAAATTAGACTAAAGTGCCGAATTCGTATTTTTATCCTATCTATTTTTAATACACCTTATTTCCTTGAACAAAGATTAAGCCATGAATATGAGCAAATGTCGATAAAACAACGTAACTATTCTGTTTAAATATTTGTTTTTCTAATGTCCATAAATTTGAGTGTAGCTGTACCCCATTTAGATCACAAATGAATCTCGTCATACAAGGCTTTACAGCATATCTATTGCTTGAAAATCACCATTGAGAAATTGATACATTAAAACTATTCTTTCAATATTACAGCCTTTCTTGCTCTTTTATTTTCATACATTTTCAAATCTGCGAACTCAATTAACTGATTCAATTCTATGGCATTTTCTGGGAACAGTGCCAAACCAACACTCGCGCCCATATTCAGCTTAATATTTTCAAAAACAAAAGGTAATCCACATGCCTCAACAATTCTATTCATCGCATTTTTAGCAAGCTCTTGATCTGCAACAGAAGTTAAAATCACAGCAAACTCATCACCCCCTAAACGAGCCACTAAATCTTCTTTACGTGTCGAACCATCAATTCGTTTGGCAATTTCTTTTAAAGCTTCATCCCCTAGACGGTGTCCATAATGATCATTAATCGGCTTTAAACCATCCATATCAATCATCAAAATACCCAGATTTTTTCCAGAACGTTTGGCTTTTTCTACGCCTTGTCTTAAACAATCAAGGAATAATGCTCGATTTGCCAATCCTGTTAAATGATCTTGTGTTGCTAATTTATACAGTTCTTGCGCACCAAATTTAGTTGCATGATACATTGCGGCAGCGATCAGTTCAGACATCAAGCCCAATAAATGAATATCACTTTCTTTAAATGCATTGACTTGTTCAGAATAAATTTTCAAAACACCAATCGGTTCATCCAAATGAATCAGTGGCACGACTGCCATAGAACGCAACCCAACTCGGCGACAAGCCTCACGGTCAACGCGCTCATCATTTTCACTGTCTTTGCAATACAAGGTTTTATTTTGAGCAATACATAAGCCCGAAAGGCTGCTATGCATTTTTAAACGTAAGCCTAAAAACTCATTCGCACCATTCGAAACAGCGCGATAGACCATATCACCATCTTCAGCCAGTTCAACAATTGCCCCTTTAGCTTGGGTAATCAATTGCACTTGTTCAGCGACCAAAGTCATGACTGCGTTAATGTCTAAGCCCAATTTTGCAATCGCGGTTTGCGTTTGAATGACAGACAACAATTGCTTAGAAGTCGGTTGTTTCGTTTTAGGCATAGGTCATCCTAGACGAGTTTTAGAGAAATGTTTCAAGAATTTTAATACTACAATCAAATCGTTGTATGGAAGTAAATACTATACAAAAGCCCCTACCCACACAATTTCCATCAATTTATAGCGGTATATTTGTATATTAAAATGCTTTACATTTAAAGTATATGACGCTGCATATAGAAGCCTAAAACTCAATTTAAATGTGTAGATTTAGACCCTTTTTGTTTATATCGAACATATTGAGTCCGAAATAGACAAAATACGATCAACTGATCATCTTCAATATGTGAATGGATAAAAATTCATGGGATGATGTTCTTCTACCCATGAATATAAAATCAATTTGTTAATGAATTAATAGTATCGATTGCGCTGTTGTGAAAACTTCGCCAACTGCTTTAAAAAGCCTTCGAAGTAACTTTTTTCTTTTTCATCAGTACGATAACCTGCATATAAAGTACGGCGTAAACCATTTTCCGCCACACAATCTAAACGTTTAGAAGTTACCCAACCCTTTTGTTCGTACTCATTTACCACCCAATCTGGAAGTGCAGCTATACCACGTCCACTTGCTACAAGCTGAATAAGCATCTGAGTTAAATCCGTTGTACGAATTTGTTTAGGCAAAATATTCGCAGGAATAAAGAGCTTCGCCATAATATCCAAACGATGCTTATCGACAGGATAAGTAATCAAAGTTTCTTCCGCCAATGCTTGTACAGTAATCTTTTCAACACGTACCAATGGATGAGTATTGGACAAAACTAAACGTGATTCGTATTCAAAGATTGGGAAATATTCAATCCCTTTTAATGCGATTGGATCCGCAGTAATAAGCAAATCGAATTCAGCATTTTGTAAAAGCTCATGCGGATTTGCCTCAAAACCTGAAGCAAAATCAAGATCAACATCTGGGTATTGTTGACGATATTGATTCAACAAAGGCATCAGCCAATCGAAACAACTGTGACACTCTGAAGAGAAAATAATTCGTCCAGTTTGCCCATGCACAATACGGGTAATATCGGTTTGTGCAATTTGTATTTGCGGCAAAACATCGTCCGCAAGTTTCAACAATCGTTGTCCCACATTGGAAAATGTCACAGGGCGACTACGACGATTCACCACTTCTACACCATACCAATGATCTAACTCTTTGAGTTGATGAGAAATTGCAGATGGTGTTAGACATAGATCATTTGCAGCAGCAACCAATGAACCATGCTCACGCAATGCAGTTAATGTTTTTAAATGACGAATCTCAAGCATGAGCGAGGTCCTAGTAAAGCAACGCTTTACCCGAGCGCAAGGCGAGAAGCTATGCTTCGAGCAAAGAGGTCCAGCAAAGCAACGCTTTGCCTGAGCGCAAGACGAGAAGCTATACTTCGAGTGGCGAGGCTTAAGCAAAACATAAATTAAAAAAATTACATAAAGGATTTAAACAACAATCCTTTCATTAAAAGCAACGCTTTGCCTGAGCGCAAGACGAGAAGCTATGCTTCGAGTGGCGAGGCTTAAGCAAAACATAAATTAAAAAATTACATAAAGGATTTAAACAACAATCCTTTCATTAAAAGCAACGCTTTACCCGAGCACAAGACGAGAAGCTATGCTTTGAGGGCGAGGCTCAAACAAAATATAAAATGAATAAAATTCATTATATCAAAACATGAGTGAATTTCATTATAGTTGAATATTAATATGCTAAATTAAAAAATAAATGAATTTAATTCACCATAACGATCACAACTTGTTAACATCTGATATCTAGACAGCATAAAGCCTCTATCGAATAGAGGCTTTACTGATAAAGCTAAAATGATGAACTAGACACAAAGAATTGATGGTCTAGTGAAATTCAATCTTCACACATCAAAAAAACTTAATAAT
Organism: Acinetobacter sp. WCHAc060033; assembly: GCF_004209125.1. Taxonomy (NCBI): domain Bacteria; kingdom Pseudomonadati; phylum Pseudomonadota; class Gammaproteobacteria; order Moraxellales; family Moraxellaceae; genus Acinetobacter; species Acinetobacter sp. WCHAc060033. The sequence continues at coordinate 51,622 of NZ_SGSW01000007.1, forward strand.
CGTTTGGATTACCACTGCATTGATGATGTCAATGAAGAATGCACCACATAAAGGAATGATTAAAAAGGCTTTATGTGATGGACCATAAGTATTGGTCACAGCCTGAATATTCGCAATTGCTGTTGGCGTTGCGCCCATTCCGAAACCGCAATGTCCAGCTGCCAAAACTGCTGCATCATAATTACTTCCCATCACTTTAAAAGTCACGATACTGGTATACAGTGCCAAGGTCACCATTTGAAGCAATAGAATAATCACCAATGGTCCTGCCAAATCAGCTAATAACCAAAGCTGTAGAGATAACAACGCCATTGCCAAATAGAGGGACAATGCAGCATTTCCAAAAACATCGATTGCTCGATCAAAGATTTTCACTTTTACAACGTGTTCTAAGAAGTTTCTAAGTAATACACCACATGCCAATGCCCAAACAAATGTTGGTAATTCAAACCACTGCCCTTTACTGACTGTTGTCATCCAATTGGCAATAAAGATACACAGTGAAAACATCCCTAACGTTGTAATGGCATTACTTGAGGTGATCAAACGTGTTTTATGTGGATATTCAAATGCCGCACTTCCTTCTGCCGCAGGTGTATCATCATGATCTACATCACCAATCTCAGTCGCAAGCTTATGTCTTTTAATTAGAAATTTAGCAACTGGACCACCAATCACACCACCAATAATCAAACCAAAGGTCGCACTCGCCATGCCTAAGACGACAGCACCATGAATACCATGCTCATTTTCAAGGATAGTACCCCAAGCACCTGCGGTTCCATGCCCGCCCGTCAAAGTAATAGAACCAACAATGAGACCGATTAAGGGATCTAGTCCCAGCACTTTTGCTAAACTCATACCTACAGCATTTTGTACCAAGACAAAACCTGCCACACAAAATAGGAAAATCACCAAAGACTTTCCACCTTCTTTGAGTTTGATAAAGCTTGCACTCAAACCAATTGAAGTGAAGAACATTAACATCAGTGCTTTTTGAATATCAGCATTAAAAGTCGCACTAATATTCAGAAATTTATATGCTAAATAGGAGCAAAGTGCAGCGATCAAACCGCCTACAACAGGCTCAGGAATATTATAATTGCGTAAAAAGGGAATATTTTGAACTAAAAAGCGCCCGATAAATAAAACAAAAACAGCAATTACAATTGTACCGAATGCATCTATTTCAAATGTCATGATTTATCCATTTATTCGAATTTATGCATATATTTAATTCAAAATTGAATAATTTTTCAGCTAGATAAGTGTAATTTTATCAGATTTATTCAGTACCACTTGAATACAACAATTCCATAAAATAAATAAAATCAACTTATAAAACCTGATTGAAAACTGTATTCATTTAGCCTATTTCTATCTGAAATTTATGTTTTTTATAATGAATTAATTGCTTATACATCACTTCATCATAGATTCAAAATTCACATTCTCCCAATTGCGGATCATACTTTGCAAACTCACCTGTATCAGTAAAATCAGAGGCTGTCATTGAGATTTCAAAACTGTCTTCTTGATTAAAACTTGCGGAAAAATAAATCGCATATCGTGTTAGATATGCCACCACAGAACTTTCATCATCAGACTTTTTAAAATGCAATGCATCATCATCGGTGCGTATAACCTCATAATCATAGTTCAGTAAACTTGCTTTTAAAACGTCAAATTGATCCTGCGAAAATGCTGTAAAATTTTCCACATGCTCAAAAAATTCTTCATCATTCGAGTTTTCATAGTTGTGCATCGTCTGGATATGAAATAACTGTATATCGTAACTCATCTTATTTTCCTTTTAGCCTTATCATAATGATTTAATTACGATCATTCTGGCAATTTATGCCCACAGTGCGGACAAAAACAATACTTATTCTTTTCCCTTTCCAAAGCGTCTTCTTTACGTTCTCGAATCAACTGCAAAACAATATCTTGAGTCTGTTCAGTGGATAAACCGACCTCTTTACGAATGTTTTCTATTTTTTCTTCATCATCAATAATGTCAATTTCACAACTTTCTAATAAATCTCTAAATTTTAATTCAAGCTGTTGTTTTCTAAGTTCAAGCTCATTGGCTAAACCATTAGCCAAAATACCTGCGGGTAATGCGGCCAGACCGACACCTAATATCGTAATTAAAGCACCTAAAAAGCGCCCTAAAGGTGTAATTGGCGTGACATCTCCATAACCGACAGTCGTCAATGTCACCACTGCCCACCACATCGAGGCAGGAATTGAACTAAATATCTCAGGTTGTACTCGACTTTCTACCACATATATTCCTGCAGCAGCCATCACAATCATGATCAGTAAAATAAAAATGACCGCTTGAAATGAACCTTTTTCGCGTTCAATGACCCGCAGAAGAATTTGTAATGAGACAAAATAGCGGGTTAATTTTAATAGACGTAATAATCTTAAGATTCGTAGGAACCGTAAATCGATATGAACAAAGAAATTGATATATGCAGGTAAAATTGCCAATAAATCAATGATTGCTGCGCCACTGATCACATATTTCCAACGTTGTTTCCATTCAGTTTCAAAAGGATCTTTTTCAACGACACTCCAAAAGCGCAAGATATATTCCAGAGTAAAAACCACAATTGAAATATTTTCAAAGGCATCAAAATAAATTTTATATACCTTATAAACGTCATTGATCGACTCTAAAAGTACTGCAATCACATTGCCAATAATGAGAAAAATTAATAAGAAATTGATCGAACGGCTAAATTGAGTTTCGTAATCATCATTATGTAAATTGTTATAAACAAACTTTCTAAGGCTGTACCAAGCGCTAATTCTCATGTCTTGTACTTATATTGGAGTGTAGTTCATGTTAATACGCAAGAATCCAACTTGACAATTTTTAGTGAAATTATTTTAAGCATATTCTCATTAAATGAGCGCAAGTTGCTTAATAACTCATCAATTATAAATTAAATTTTATTTATGTATAAATTTTTATTATAGTAAGCCCCTTACATTTTCTCTATCGCTGAACTACTCAGCGACTATCACATAAATGGATCATTTATGTCTGCACAAAATTCGAGCCAACTCAAACATGGTTTGAGTAACCGCCATATACAATTGATTGCATTGGGTGGCTCTATCGGAACTGGGCTATTTTTAGGTATTTCACAAACCATTAAACTTGCTGGCCCATCAGTTATTTTAGGCTATGCCATTGCAGGTTTAATTGCATTTTTTATGATGCGTCAACTCGGTGAAATGGTGGTTGAAGAACCTGTCAGTGGCTCTTTTAGTTATTTTGCTTATAAATACTGGAATCCGTTTGCAGGCTTTATGTCAGGTTGGAACTATTGGGTACTCAACGTTTTGGTCTGTATGGCTGAACTCAGTGCAATCGGCTTATATGTACAATACTGGTGGCCAGAAATTCCGACTTGGGTGTCCGCACTTGGCTTTTTTATTTTGATCAATGTGATTAATTTACTCCACGTCAAAGTTTTTGGTGAAATGGAGTTCTTATTTTCGATCATCAAAATTGCTGCAATCATTGGCATGATTGGCTTTGGCGCATGGTTATTGGCAAGTGGTCATGCAGGTGAAACTGCATCGCTTTCAAATTTATGGGCTTTGGGTGGATTTTTCCCAAATGGCTTGACGGGTTTGATCATGGCAATGGCGATCATCATGTTCTCTTTTGGAGGAATTGAATTGGTCGGCATCGCTGCAGCAGAAACCAAAGATCCAACTCAAACTATTCCCAAAGCAGTGAACCAGATTGTTTATCGTGTTTTGTTGTTCTATGTACTCACCATTGTGGTCTTATTATCATTATATCCTTGGAACCAAATTGCAGAAGGTGGTAGCCCTTTTGTATTGATTTTTGATTCACTGGGTAGTCAAGGCGTTGCCACCATTTTAAACTTTGTGGTATTGACTGCGGCGATTTCGGTTTATAACGGCACCAGTTATGGTACTAGTCGTATGTTGCTTGGGCTTGCGGAACAAGGCAATGCTCCCAAATTCTTACGCAAGATTAATCAACGTGGTATTCCTTATGCAGCGATTTTAACTTCTGCTTTGGTGACTTTGATTTGTGTGGTTTTGAATTACGTATTTCCTGAAAAAGCGTTTAAATTATTGATGAGTTTGGTTGTATCTGCGATCGTAATCAATTGGATGATGTTGGCACTGACGCATTTAAAATTTAAACAACGGATGCAAGACGTAAAGAAAGTGACGTTATTTCCTGCGATTGCTTATCCAACCACCAATTATATTTGTGTTATTTTTATGTTGTGCATTTTAATGGTGATGTGGATGACACCTGATATGCGAATCGCAGTGATTTTAATCCCTTTTTGGTTGCTGTGTTTAACTTTTGCTTATTGGTTAAAATCAAAACAGGTGAATCAAAATACTTAATTTCATGTTTAAGTTTGCTGTAAATCTTCAGTAAAAAGTTTGATGAATAAAGTTTGAGTTCTAAAATAGGTATACAGTGTGTATCGTTAAAGGCACCCTTCCCTTAAAGATACACACTGCAAAATCAAAGCCAGTCTCCCAAATGTCTTTGATTTAATATGTTTATTTTAGCGTGTCTCTGACTAGAATGTTTCCCGTATTTCACCTAATTCTTGATTCTTTTCGGAATGATTTTTCTTTTTTAGAATCATTCACGAAAATATTTTCTGTGGTATAGCTCATGAATGATAGTCAGTACACTTTAGATCGCATTGATCGAAAAATTTTATCGGCACTTCGTCAGGATGGTCGTTTAACGGTCGCTCAACTTGCAGAGATTGTTGGGCTGTCGTCTTCACCATGTTGGACACGTGTGAAGCGCCTTGAGTCGATGAATGTCATTGAAGGCTATACAGCAAATATTAATGCCAAAGCCATTGGGATCAATGAGTTATTCTTTATTGAAATCACGCTTGAACGGCATGATGACGAAATTTTAGAACAATTTAGTGATGCATTGAGTCAGATGCCTGAAGTAGTCGAGGCGCATTTGGTGACAGGTGATTATGATTATTTAGTCAAAGTCGCCGTGAAGAATGCTGAACATTATGAACGTTTTCTGCGTAAAAATTTATATTCAATGAAAGGCATACGTCATACTCGTTCGATTTTTGCTTTGCGCCCTTTAAAGCTTGAGAATAAATCCGATTTGATGATGATTGAATGATTTATATTTTTGCTGAAATGTTGATGTAATTATGTTTTAATACACTCAGTATGAGATGAGCCTTATATGAGTATCACGCGAGTGATACGACTAGCCCCTGAAATATGGGGCTTTTTAATGGCTAAAATTTGCTTTTACAATTCAATATTTCGCTTTAACAAGCAAAATTATTCGATGTCAAAAACCCATTTTTTAGCGTCTAAATCACTGGTCGTTTCGCAGACATAGTAATCATGATCCCAAGCATCCTGATTGAAAATTTCTTTTTTGAAATAAGTGATTTGTTTGCCATTTTCAATACAGACAAAGCTGTCACCTTGGTCTTTGACTTGTGTTCCGTTGAGGAAGCCCCCTATACAGAGGAATCGGGATTGTGAAGGCATGTAGAAGCTCAACTATCAGCACTTAGTTTAAGCGTATTACTTTATCATAATGTTGCGGATTCAACCTGATCATCAATACACCCACTACAATCACCATAGAGAAATGCCAAACCCAACCCATCACATACGTACCCGTTAAACTATGGAAAACTGCAAGCAACCAAGGTGCCATCGCAGCCAGAATAAAACCACCACCTTGCATTAAAGCAGATAATTGACCTGCATGTGTAGGGTCAGGCAAATGATCTAAAACCACTACCATCAACAATGCAAAGCAACCACCTAAACCTGCACCAACTGTCACTGCCCATAAATACGGCATCCATTCAGGTCGCAATGCCAAACCAGCAAAACCAACCAATTGTAAAACCAAAGTCAAAGCAAGCCAGCTACGACGGTCTTTGTTGTCACGAGATAAATAAGGCAAAAGTAATGCTGCCACAGCTTGGCTTAAGGTAAGCACTGCCATTAAATGCCCACTGGCTGTGGTGCTCCAACCCAAATCCTGAAATGCAGGTGCGAGCCATGCCACAATTGAAGAATAACCACCATTAATTAAGCCAAAACAGCTGATCAACAACCATGTTCGTGGCTGTTTGAGCAAAACCCTAACCTTCGGCATAGCTTTGGTTGCTGCTGAATTTGGTTGAATAAAAACATAGGCAAAAAACAAAGCAATCATTGCAGGGATGATGAAAATCGCCAATCCCATTTTCCAGTCACCACGACTTTCAGCAACAGCAGGTGCAAGCAAAGCACCCAATGCCCCTCCACCCATGAGCATGGCGGAATATAATCCCATCATGGGGCTTAAATGCTGAATAAATTCTCGTTTGATTAAACTCGGGAAGATTGCCTGAATCACGGCAACACCAAATCCAATGATAGCCGCAGTTAAAATTAATACCGCACCATTAGGCACGACAAAACGTAAAGCACAGCCTAAAGCAATCAGCATCAATGCACTGAGAATCGCTTTACGTTCACCCAGTAGATTTTGTATGGCGGGTGCAATAAATGCGATGATTCCCATCAGCAACATCGGCACTAAAGTTAGTAAAGCAACACCTTGTAAACTTAATCCTGTACTGTGGCGAATTTGATGTATAACAGGACCGATACTGGTCATAAATGGGCGCAGATTTAAGCCGACAAAAGCCACTGTGATGACTAACATGCTACGATGATTGAGGAATTTCATAGTTCTACATTTATTTCAGTTGATTGCACTTAGGTTTTGCTACGATGATTATTAAACCTTGATATCGTTCATACTTTATCCAGCTTAAATTTCATTGCGTAGATGTCTTCCAAAATGCATATAAATCTGGCTTATGCTCAATCCGTACAGGAATATATTGAATATTCATGCTTTGTTCTGCAAAAGGCTTGGCAAGATCTGCATAAATCACCGCTGTAGACAAACCAAATGCTTCTCCATCTTCATTGGAATGTGCATAGTAAACTGCTTCCACGCCTGCCATACGCATCGCAGCCATACACATTGGACATGGCTGACCACTGGCGAAAACCGAACAGCCTGCTAAATTGGCAGTACCCAACTGCTGACTTGCTGCACGGACAGCCAAAAGTTCAGCATGTGCTGTAGGATCATTTGTGGTTAGAATCTGATTGACACCAGTTGCAATCACATCGCCATCTTTGACCAAGACTGCTCCAAATGGGCGTCCACCGACTTCACAATTTTGATAAGCCAATTCAATCGCTTGCTTAAGAAAATTTTCTATATTATTCACAGTTACACTCCACTTAAACTATTTTGCACCTGCATTCAACAATGCTTTTTCAATAGCAGAATAATGACGTGCTTGCGCATGTTGTAATGCAGTCACTCCCTCACGATCAGGAATATTCACATCTGCCCCTGCTTGAATTAGCAGATTGATAATATCTAAATACTTTTGGCTACCATCCCCCAAAACCACCGCTTCCATTAAGGCAGTCCAATCAAGATTATTGATATGGTTTACATCCACACCTGCCTGAATTAAAGTGCGTACCGTTTCCACATGGCCACGTTCAGCCGCAGGAATCAATGCCGTACCGCCATAACGATTGGTACTTTTCAAGTCTGCGCCATGTTGCAAGGTCATTTTTAAAATTTCCAAATGACCTCGCGCGCCTGCATAAAGATAAGGGCTATCCTGAATAAGATCTTTAGCATTCACATCTGCTCCTGCTTCAATCAATGCTTTTGCCACATCAACATTATTTTCATGAGTCGCAACCAATAATGCGGTTGCACCTGATAAATTTCGTGCATCAATTGACGCATTTTGTGCCAAAAGTTGTGATACTTGTGTAACATCATTCGTTTCTGCTGCTTGATGTAAAGTTTCTGTTTGCCTTGAAACTCCTGAAGTTGTATGACCACATGCGCTCACTGCAATAGCACATAGTGTGATTATCCATGATTTATACATTGCATCATCTTCCTTATAAACAGCACTCAGCGCGCATCAAAATATTTGAATTTCAGTGAATATGACTCAGGATAGCCAAATAAATGACTATTTAGAAATTAAATTATTTAATCAAATGCATTAAGATATTAAATAGTATCTGATGCACATTTGCCTGTTTATCGTTTTATAGAATGGTGGCTTTTCATGTTTGATCCGCGTCTTCTTCGCGCTTTTGTCAGTATTGTCGATGCAGGCAGTTTTACTTTGGCTGCTGAACGTTTGCACATGACTCAATCTACGATCAGTCAACAACTGGCACGTCTTGAAGATGTTGTTGGAAAACCGTTAATTGATCGTCAATCTCGCCCCTTACAACTGACTGCATCAGGTGAACAGCTCATTCGCTATGCACGACGAATTTTGGCTCTACAGCAGGAAGCTCAACAAATTTTAGATGATCCTACAGGTACGATTCCTATTCGTATTGGTTTACCTGAGGATATTATGAATACTGAAATGGCACTGATTTTAGGGAGTTTTACTCAAGTCAATCCGAATGTGCGTCTTGAAGTTACATCGGGGCTCAGTCGTGAGTTAATGGAGAGTTATCGTAATGGTCAGTTTGATATTGTGATTGTTAAAGAGTCTGCTGCCAGTGCAGATCATCGTGCAACATTTCCAGAGCCTTTGGCATGGTTTGAAAGTATTGATCATGGCGGAAACTGGCAAAATCCTCTTGCCCTTGTGGCTTTTCCTCAAGGTGGATTGTATCGAGATGAAATGTTTGAGCTTTTGGAACGTGAACAACAAAACTGGTACATTGCTTTTACTGGTAATAGTATCTCCAATATATTAGTCAGTGTTGAAGCAGGTTTAGGTTTATCTCTTTTACCTATTGCGACAACAAAGAGTTATCGTGTCCGTCAATATGCACAGTTTGGTTCAGTTGCTCCCATCACTATTTCTATTTATGCATGGGATCGTGACGGTTTGATTGACTCATTGGTTGAGCGGATGACGACTGTTTTACAACAAAGATTTAATGAGTTTAATTGCCTAAATCTATAAACATCACCTTATAAATAATGAAAAAGACAAGCATTTGCTCATCTTTCTCTTTCTAGCTTAATGAAATCTTTGTCATCAACCCATTTTTTAGCGTCTAAATCTCTAGTTGTTTTTCAGAAGAGCCGTCGTCACACATCTTGGTTGAATATTGCTTTTTTGAAATAAGTGATTTGTTTGCCACTTTCGATACAGATAAAACTGCCGTCTTGGTCTTTGACTTGTGTCCCATTGAGGAAACCACCTATACAGAGGAAGCGGGATTGTTTAGACATTCAATTTGCTCAACATCCGATTCATAAAACCATCATAATTACCAATTTGATGTGTCCAAAATTTATCATTCTCAATATCATCAATAAACTTAAGTGGATCAATATTATTTACAACTCCCTCTTCATCCAATAAACCATCTACAATCGAATCCATAAAATCAACTTTTCCATTTAAGGATATAATTATTTCATCCATAGATATTTTAAGATGATTACCTAAATACTGATGATCAAATTCTAAAGTTGTATCTATAATCCAAGAGTGAATTTTTACGTCGTCTACATTTTCAAAATATTGATTTAAAAATTCATTTCTGACGTAGGCTACTTTTTTGGATAGTTGATAAGCGGCCTTATTTAAAGTGAAGTTTCTATATTCGTAAATTTCTTGAATACTGCTTTTAATGTATGTCGATTTAACCTCTGCCACAATCACATTGTTATCGTATAGCGCTATAAGATCAATCTCACCAACCTCGCTATCTTGAGGCTGATATTGGCAAAACACTTGAAATCCAGCATTTTTAAATTTATCAGCCAGATTTAATTCAATATTATCAGTTTCACTTCTAAGCTCTGAACGATTTTTATGAAGTTTACGAACATAGTTAATCATCATTGTGTTCACATTTTGAAATGCTGTTAACCAAGGAAATTGAAAAATAAAATCATCAATTTTATAGAATGGCTTTTGTTGAAAGGTAGAAATATCATTCTCATGATATAAATCACAACTCCAAAAAGTTAAGATTTGAGCCATTTTCTTTTTTTTGACAGTATTTGAACTTCCTTTTACCCAAGAAGACATTCTTTTAATTTTATCTTCACGTTTCGCAAATGTGAAAGGCATTCTATTTTCACCTATCGCAAAACCATGCATAGTCATCTGTGCTAATGCATGCAAATTACTTTTTGCATTAGGTGAAAAACACATAAATTTTTCTATATGATCTTTTAAATAATGAGCTTGTGACAAAGTCATGGTGATCATTGTTTCATAAGCATCGAGCTTTTGATTATTAATACTGAATTGTGAGACCCCATAAACTTTAGATAACTGCTCTTGTATACCAAACGCTTTTGATAGTGCAACTGCATTAGCCTCTAAATTATCACCCGTATTTATAATGCTGTATATTGCATCAGAATTTAGTAATTTTTCAGCACCAACACTAAACCAATAGTTTATTAATAACGCATTTTTCTCTGACCAATTATCCTTATTCTCTTCTGTATTTGTATAAATCAGTTCTGAATTGTTTAGCTTGTAATTTACCTGCTTATCAAAACAAAACGACTCTAGTACATTTCTTTTATAATTAATAATCTCAATTTTAATAGCCACAAGTTTTTTATAAAGTTCATATTGCTCTTGAAGCAGTAAGGTCATACCCTCATCAATCAAAAAAGGCATTAATTTATTTTTTAAAGCTAAAGCGATTGATTGTTCAGTTAATCTTCTAGTATTTTTATTAGATGTTTTAACAATCTCATCAAAAGCTTTCCAAACTGTTTCCGCTGAATTTTTTTCGATTGTGTCAAACTGATAAGGTAAATAATCAAAATAATCTTGATTAGGTATCAAATACTCATAAGCATATAAACTGCCAAAAACCATAGCAGTGACTTGACCTATATTAAGCTTATTTTTTATATCTTCATAAATTTCTAGTCGATGCTTATATTGTGATTGTAAATATTGTACTGTCTGAAAAAAAGCATGTAGTATTTCATTTTCTATTTCTTGTTCAATTTCATTTAGAACACACCACGAATTATGATCTGATCGAAGGATTAACCCAGAATAACGCACCGATAAAATAAAACTTTGAATATTTCGTTTTAAATAATTTATACAAATATTTTTATCAGTAATGCCAAACCGTATATATTGGCTTAATGCGAGAATATAATTTTCATGCCTTACATTATCTTCTGTAAGTAAGTTTATAAAATTTGATTGCCAAAACATATCAAATTTATTTTTATAATTTTCAAATTTTGGCTGTGAACTTTTATATAAAAGCTCTTCTACAATTTTTTCTTTTGCTACCACAGAATCAAACTCAAATACGAGAGATTCAAATTTTTTTTCATAATAATTTTGCATAAAAATAAGGGCTGATTAATCAGCCCTTATTTTTAACTCATTTAATCTTAATTTTCAATATATTAAGACAATTGAGCAGCAGCAATTTTCTTAGTATCAACTTCTTTAGAAGCGTCAGTATACGTTTCCATTTTGTCGAAGCTTAAGTATTGATAGATGTCAGCAGACATGCTGTCAATTTGAGCTGCATACTGTTGATATTCTTCTGGAGTTGGTAATTTACCAAGTACAGCAGCAACAGATGCAAGTTCAGCAGAAGCTAAGTAAACGTTCGCACCTTGACCTAAACGGTTCGGGAAGTTACGAGTAGAAGTCGATACACAAGTCGTGTTAGGAGCTACACGTGCTTGGTTACCCATACATAATGAACAACCTGGCATTTCAGTACGTGCGCCAGCTTTACCATAAATGTTATAGAAACCTTCTTCCATCAATTGACGCTCGTCCATACGCGTTGGTGGAGCCAACCATAAACGAGTAGACAATGAACCACCAGGTACTTTATCAAGTAATTTACCAGCAGCACGGAAGTGACCGATGTTCGTCATACAAGAACCAACGAATACTTCGTCAATTTTCACGCCTTGAACGTCAGATAACAATTTCGCATCATCTGGATCGTTTGGACAGCAAAGAACTGGCTCAGTTATTGTAGCAAGGTCGATTTCATACACTTTAGTGTATTCAGCATCAGCATCAGCTTTAAGAAGTGATGGATTCGCCAACCATTTTTCCATGTTCTCAACACGACGAGCCATAGTACGTGCATCGCCATAACCTTCAGAAATCATCCATTTCAACATTGTAATGTTTGATTTAAGGTATTCAGCAACTTTCTCTTCAGAAAGTGTGATAGAACAACCAGCTGCAGAACGTTCAGCAGAAGCATCAGAAAGTTCGAATGCTTGCTCAACAGTTAAGTCAGTTTCCATTTCTGTTAAGTCGATCTCAAGGATACGACCAGAGAAGATGTTTTTCTTACCTTTCTTCTCTACAGTTAAGTCACCTTGTTGGATCGCAACATAAGGGATTGCATGTACAAGGTCACGTAAAGTGATACCAGGTTGCATTTTACCCTTGAACTTAACAAGAATAGATTCAGGCATATCAAGTGGCATAACACCAGTTGCTGCAGCGAACGCTACAAGACCAGAACCTGCTGGGAAAGAAATACCGATTGGGAAACGAGTATGTGAGTCACCACCAGTACCAACTGTATCTGGAAGAAGCATACGGTTTAACCAAGAGTGGATAATACCGTCACCTGGACGTAGTGATACACCACCACGGTTCATGATGAAATCAGGAAGCGAGTGTTGCATTTGAACGTCAACTGGTTTTGGATACGCAGCTGTGTGACAGAAAGATTGCATTACTAAGTCAGCAGAGAAGCCTAAGCAAGCTAAGTCTTTCAATTCGTCACGAGTCATTGGACCAGTTGTATCTTGCGAACCAACAGTCGTCATCTTAGGTTCACAGTAAGTACCTGGAAGTACACCTTGACCTTCAGGAAGACCACAAGCGCGACCAACCATTTTCTGAGCTTGAGTGAAACCTTTACCAGTTGCAGCAGGTTGAACTGGTGCACGGAATAAAGTAGAAGCAGGAAGACCTAAAGCTTCACGCGCTTTAGTTGTCAAACCACGACCAACGATCAAGTTAATACGACCACCCGCACGTACTTCATCTAGAAGAACTGGAGTTTTCAATTCAGCTTCAGCAATCACAGCACCATCTTTAGATGCAGTTACTTTTGCAGCAGCGTGATCAATTTTAAGAACGATTTCGTCGCCCATGTTCATGTTTTGAACATCGATTTCAACTGGTAATGCACCAGCATCTTCCATAGTGTTGAAGAAAATCGGCGCAATTTTAGAACCTAAGCAGTAACCACCGTCTTTTTTGTTCGGAATGTGCGGAATGTCATCACCGAAGAACCAAAGAACAGAGTTAGTTGCTGATTTACGGCTTGAACCTGTACCAACAACATCACCAACGTAAGCAACTTGATTGCCTTTCGCAACAAGATCTTTAATTTGGTTAAGTGGACCAACTTCACCAGGAACTTCTGGGTTGATACCGTCACGTACGTTTTTCAACATTGCATTTGCATGTAATGGAATATCTGGACGGCTCCAAGCGTCTTGTGCAGGTGACAAGTCGTCTGTGTTTGTTTCGCCAGTTACTTTGAAAACTGTAAGTTTGATTTCTTCTGGAACATCTTTACGGCTAGTGAACCATTCAGCATCAGCCCAAGATTGCATCACTGCTTGTGCATTTGCATTGCCCGCTTTTGCTTTGTCAGCAACGTCATGGAACGCATCAAATACAAGAAGAGTTTTCTTAAGTGCTTCAGCAGCAAGTTCAGCAAGCGCAGCATCATCAAGAAGAGCAACTAAAGGCGCTACGTTATAACCACCAAGCATAGTACCTAGTAAGTAAACCGCGCGTTCTTTAGAAACTAATGGAGAAGTCGCTTCACCTTTTGCAACAGCTGTTAAAAATGCAGCTTTTACATAAGCAGCTTGGTCAACACCTGCTGGAACACGATTTTCAAGCAAGTCAACTAAGAATGCTTCTTCGCCAGCTGGTGGATTTTTTAATAATTCAACTAGTTCAGCAGTTTGAGCATCATCAAGTGGCTTCGGTGGGACTCCGAGTGCGGCACGTTCTGCAACGTGTTGGCGGTAAGCTTCTAGCACGGTGTTATTCCTCTTTTTTAAAAAATTGCTTATGAATTCCAGCTTGTCAAAAGCTTCACGAGCAATATGGACTGTCAAATTTTACTAAAAATCATGTCAAAAGTTAATGCAATGAACGTATTAATTCGTGATGACCATTATTTTGTAAATAAATAGTTAAGCACTTCTTATACGGAAAACTTGAAATTTGATCATTCAACAATCATTTCAGAGATTACTGACATTCGCATTACTTTTAACGACATTTTATAGACATAAAAATGGCAACCTAAATGTTGCCATAGTATTGTGACTAAAAGTATTACACCTTAGTGGACTGTTGTACTGTTTACGTACTTTTGAAATTCAGTACGACAACCTTCAAATTTCATTTGCACTTCGTCCTCATGCAACATCATGTGATCTGCACTGGCAAAGGATATTTTGACTAAATAGAGTTTGGCTTGTTCATCAATCATTTCTTGGAAAAAAACTTTATCACCAAGACTCAGTACATAATGGCTCCCACTAATGACAGCCACACCTTGTTCATCTTCTACGAGCAAATCCGCATTGTGTAAATATGCAACAACTTCCATGATCAGTCCTCGCGAGTTTTTATTTTCTATTTCTATATTTTATATATGCTTTTCTTTTTTTATGCTAATCATATTTTGTGACTAAATTTGACCTATTTCCATAAATGACTGATATAAAAAAACCGTTCACTTAGAACGGTTTGTAATCTGGCATTTTTTTCGGATCATGTGGTGTTTTTAAACACTGTTCATAGGCTTCTTGTTTGAACTTAGTTTGTACCGCAGTTTGATCAGCTTTCAATTCTGCATCTGGTAATGCATAAATTTTTTCAAGATATTCAAGTACAAAACCTTTCGTTGTTGGATCTGTTACTTTATTGGCATAGTCTAACGCTTCTTTATGCGTAATACCGTTTTGACGATCTAAAGTGATCGAACGCGCTGCATTGCCAATACTGGTACAGTAACCTTGCCAAATCTCTTCAGGCGTTGCAGGTTTTTTTTCAGCACAACCTACCATCAATAAAACAGTGCTTAAAGCACCTAACATCACGAACTTTTGCATTCAAAAAATCTCCAATCACGCCCTATGATACTGAATTTTTCAAAAAATTGGAGACTTATATTGAGAATCTATCTCGATTACACCTGTAATTCTATTTAAATCCCGCGCCAATCCACACGTGCATGACGTTCGGTTGCATAAATTCGTTTGATATATTGTCCCAAAGGAAGTTCCAGTAAATGCTGGCAAAATGCTGTGAATTCGACTGAATTATGCTCTGCCTGTTCTCTTTCCCATGGCGTTGAATCAAGTGTCAGTAAAGGTGCAAGCATAGAACATACCGCAATATCAGCCAATCCTAAACGATCTCCAACCATATAACGACATCCATTTTCAACTAAAACTTGATTCAGGCTTTCAATCGTCATATCGAGGCTATATTTAGACTGTTCCACACGCTCATCATCGAGCTGATAGCGTTTTGACATCAAACTTTTTAGAATTGGTTTGGAAAATTTCTCAAACTGACGTAAATAACCTTTTTCACCGATAATAATTTCAAGTGATTCATCACCTTCAGCCAGTGCATGTGCCAAGCCCCAACGACGTACATGAATCCCCAGTTCATTACAAATCCCATCTATTTCTAAGATCTTTTCACGTAATGTCGTGTCACCACGAATCAAACGATGTTCTGGATAGACATCATCTAAATACAGTGCAATTTGGGTTGTTCCCGCTACATATTTTTCGCCATCTTTTAAAATCGGTAATTTATTTTGCCCTGTTTTTAATTGAGCAAAAGCGCGATGTACACCTGGCGTAACATTTTGCGCAGTAAAATCCAATTCCTTATGATCCAGCAACCAACGTGCTTTTTCGCAATAATGAGAGAGTGGGAATTGGTACAACGTGCGCATGAAATCTCCAAATTTATTCTTCTAATTAAAAACTTAAGGTGATCTAAAATAGATAGATGAATCCTGACTAATCTTCTGTACTTTAGACACTCATCCGCAGAATTACAATGAACATTTTGCTCAAATTATCTGTCATCTCACTCAATTTTCATTGTATCTGTTATCTCTCTTTCTTGAGTCTTTATTTAATACAGGAATAATCAATTTGAAATTGATGCTATTTTCATCTCAAAAATTCGACTTATTTATTAATTTTCAATCAATTAACTTATTAATTATCTTCAAAAACTTTGCACTTTAAATCTTTAAAAATAATTGTGCTAAGTAAATAAGAATCCTTCGTTTAATTTTTACCGCATTTTTGCTTAGCGTTTTGGTATTGATCCATAGGTGCCAACATGTCTACTTTAAATTCAACAGCCAATATTTTTATTATTGAAAATGATCAACAAGCAATTAATGCAGCCTATCAAGTTGCTGACTTTGCATTAGTAGAACGAAATATTCGTGATCAACAACGTATTCTCCCTGTTGATGTGATTGACGATTTCAGTCACAAAGGCTTGGGAGGAATTCGCATCGCCAAAAAATATGGGGGTGCGGAAGTTTCCAATAAAACCTTGGTTCAGGTTTTTCGTATCTTATCCAAAGCAGATGCAAGTGTCGGACAAATTCCACAAAATCAGTTTGGCTTAATGAATGCAATTGAACAAATTGCCAATGAACAACAAAAACAGTTCATTTATGGCGAAATACTCAAAGGAAAACGTTTAGCCAATGGTGGTCCTGAACGTCATAGCAAAGATACAACTACTATCACAACTCGATTAGACAAAATTGAAGATCAATATCTTTTAAATGGCGAAAAATTCTATTCTACGGGTTCTTATTTTGCCGATTACTTAGCCATTCGTGCCTTACATCCTGAGGGCTATACAGTTTTAACCATTATTGATGCCAAGGCAAAAGGTGTTGAAATCTTGGATGATTGGGATGGTTTTGGGCAACGTACTACGGCGAGTGGCACAGTTCGCTTAAATAATGTGGTGGTTCATCCTGACTTAATCATGAAAGAGCATGTACTCGCAGATTTATCTAAATATCGTGGTGCATATTCACAACTGATCCAAGTGGCGATTGATGTCGGAATTGCAGAAGCAGCCTTTGCCGAAACAATTTCTACGATTCATAAAGCACGCCCTATTGTCGATGCCAATGTCGAGAAAGCCTGTTTTGAAGCCTACACCCTACAGGAAGTCGGCAAACTGAATATTTTGCTCGATGCTTCTATTTTACTGTTGGATGAAGCGGCTGAATATCTTGATCAACTTGATTCTCAAGAGATTGTTACACCTGAAGAAGCCAGTAAAGCTTCGATCATTGTGGCTGAAGCCAAAGTCTATGCCAATGATGCTGCCCTGCATATTTCTGAAAAGCTGATTGAACTTGGTGGTAGCCGCTCAAGTTTGGAGACACATAATCTCGATCAACATTGGGCAACGCCCGTGTGCATACCCTTCATGACCCTGTGCGTTGGAAATTTTATGCCATTGGTAATTTTTACCTCAATGGTGTGCAAAACCAACGCCATGCTTGGATTTAACACACAGTAAATAATCATTCATCAGGGGAATAAGATGACCACTTTTCAAAATATTTATAAATCTGAACACACAGAAACCGTTGCAAATCTAAGCTTTGCCAAAGCACATATAATCAAAACTGATGCAGAGGCTTTAGACATTGCCAAAGCCTTAAGTGTGCAATTTAAAGAACGTGCGATTCAACGAGATGCTGAACGTCTTTTGCCTTTTGAGGAAATTGAAGCCTTTAGCCAATCAGGTTTATGGGCAATTACAGTACCAAAACAATATGGTGGTGCGGAAGTTTCCAGTCTGACTGTGGCGAAGATCATTGCACTATTCAGTGGTGTAGATGGTTCAATCGGACAAATTCCGCAGAACCATTTTTATGCTTTGGAAGTACTGCGCAATAATGGCACAGAAACGCAAAAGCAAAAGTTCTATGCCGAAGTGCTTGCAGGTGCGCGTTATGGCAATGCATTGGCTGAATTTAAAACCAAAACCGCGGCGCAAAAACATACCCAAATTGCGCAAGCTCAAAATCAGCATGGCTTTGTGGTGAATGGTGAAAAATTTTATTGCACAGGCAGCTTATTTGCACATCGTATTCCAACGCTTGTCCGTGATGCAGAGGATCGTGAATACCTTGCTTTTATTTCAGCCGATGCTCAAGGCGTACAACGTATCAATGATTGGACAGGTTTTGGACAAAAAACGACAGGTAGCGGTACGGTTAAATTCAATCAAGTTTTTGTTGAAGCTGAAGATGTGGTGCGTTTTGATCGCGCATTTTCCGAACCCACCTTGGTCGGTCCTTTTGCGCAAATCATGCATGCTGCAATTGAAACAGGCATCGCCCGAGCTGCATTTGAAGAAACCATTCAACGTGTGAAAAAGGCACGTGCTTGGGTCGATGCCAAAGTAGAAAGTGCAGATCAAGATCCATTAACCATTTATGAATTGGGTCGTATCGCTGCTGATGTTCGAGCAAGTGAAGTACTCCTCAAACAAGCAGCTCATTCTATTGATGTAGCGAAGCCTCATCCAACTGCTGAGAATATTGCCAAAGCCTCAATCGATGTCGCAAAGGTTCGTGCGCACAGTACAGAAACAGCACTCAAAGCATCATCGAAATTAATTGAACTTGCAGGAAGCCGTGGCAGTCAACGGACAGATGGCTTAGATCGTCATTGGCGCAATGCTCGTGTACATACCTTGCATGATGCATCTCGTTGGAAATATTACTTTATTGGAAATTATGTGTTGAACAATATCCTGCCACCACGTAGAGGGACATTGTAATGACAAATACATCTCAGAAATCAACACATAAAAAGCAAATTCTACTCAACGCTTTTGATATGAATAGCGTGGGGCATATCAATCATGGTTTATGGACGCATCCTCGTGATCAGTCGCATCGTTTCAATGAACTCAGTTATTGGACTGATCTTGCAAAAACATTGGAAGCAGGATTGTTCGATGGTTTATTTATTGCCGATATTACAGGGGTCTATGATGTATATCAGAATGGTATAGATCTGACGCTGAAAGAATCCATTCAATTGCCAAGCCATGATCCATCGACATTGGTTTCAGCGATGGCGAGTGTGACTCAAAACTTAGGTTTTGGAATTACAGTCAATCTAAGTTATGAAACGCCTTATCAATTTGCACGGCGCTTTGCGAGTTTAGATCATCTCACCCAAGGTCGTATTGGTTGGAACATTGTCACAGGATATTTGGACAGTGCAGAGCGTTTAATCGGTCAAAAGGGTTTAAAAGACCATGATCTGCGCTATGAACAAGCCGAGGAATTTTTAGAGCTTTGCTATAAATATTGGGAAGGTTCCTGGGAAAATGATGCGATTCGTAAAGATAAAGTAAATCGAATTTTCACTGATCCTCATAAAGTCCATCAGATTCAGCATCAAGGTCGTTTCTATCAAAGTAAGGGGGTATTCCAAGTTTCACCCTCGCCACAACGCACGCCTGTACTGTTTCAAGCAGGTGCATCACCTCGTGGTTTGGCCTTCTCTACGCGACATGCCGAATGTGTCTTTATTGGCGGTGACCAACCTGAAAAGCTCAAACAGCAGGTTAATAAAATTCGTGAATTGGCTGTGCAACAAGGTCGCAACCCTGAGGACATTAAAATCTTTGTCGGTATTACAGTCATCACCGCTGAAACGGATGTATTGGCACAGCAAAAACTTGAAGAATATGCAAGTTATGCAAGCCCTGAAGCAGGTTTGGCGCATTTCTCAAGTTCTGTTGGTATTGATCTTGCGCAATATGCAGATGATGAAGCGATTCCTTATCGTCAAACCAATAGCATTGCATCGGTGAATAATAAGTTTAAAGAAAACAAAATCACGCCAAATGATTTAAAAGCGCAGCACAAACTTGGTGGACGTTATCCATTGATCATCGGGAGTGGTCAAACTGTTGCTGAAAAACTAATTCAACTGATTGATGAAACAGGTATTGATGGTTTTAACCTGACTCGCACAGTAGCACCTGAATCACATCATGACTTTATTCAATATGTGATTCCTGAACTCCAACAACGTGGACGATTTAAGACTGAATATGCGCAAGGCTCTTTACGCCAAAAAATCTTTCAACATGGCGATCATCTTACAGCGCTACACCCTGCTTCACATTTTCGATGTCAAAGCGATAAAGATAAGCAACACATTGTGAGAGAAACAGTCGCTAAGCAAAGTGCTTAATTGGTCTAAAAATAATTTTATTCACATTCATTTGTAAACGAAATTAGTAATTAATTCACAAAGAAAGTTCCCTCTCCTTTATTAAAGGAGAGGGTTAGGGAGAGGATTCTTAAAAGCCCCTCATCCTAGCCTTCTCCCAAAGGGAGAAGGAATCTCTTGATCATTATTTTAGGCAAAATTAAATTTTAAGGGGTTATACATGACTCAAACAAATACAACATCTAAACCTCAATCATCCAAAAACAAGTTTATTGTACTTGGTGTGATTATTATCGCGGTCATCGCAGGATTAATTTATTGGAATCAGCATAAAAAAGCAGGTTCTGAAGAAATTACCCTGGGGATTAGTCCGCCATTTGCAAAACCTTTACAAGTTGCGGTTGATGAAGCAAAGCAAAAAGGGATTCATGTAAAACTCGTCGAATTTTCAGATTGGAATACACCCAATATCACGCTGAATCATGGTGATATTGATGCCAACTATTTTCAACATCAGCCATTTTTAAGCAATGCTACCAAAGAAACAGGCTTTAAGCTCAAACCGATTGCCACAGGTGTTGCAACCCATGTTGGGCTTTATTCTAAAAAATACAACTCCTTAGATGCTGTTCCTGAAAATGCACGTGTGGTGATTCCCAATGATCCTGTGAATCAAGGTCGTGCTTTATTGCTATTACAACAAGCCAAACTCATTACGCTCAAAAACCCTGAAAATCATTTGTCGAATTTGCAAGACATTGCGGAAAATCCTAAGCATTTTAATTTCATCGAAGTTGAAGGACCACAGACTGCACGTGCAGTTGATGATGCTGATTTGGTCTTTAGCTATCCGCTTTATTTACGTTTAGCAAAAACCATTGATCCAAATAAAGCTTTGTTATTGGATGACAATACCAATACCCGTTATGCCATTTTATTTGTGGTGAAAGATGATTATGAGCAAACCCATCCGAAGAAAGCAGAACAGTTAAAAGAATTTATTAAAATTTATTAAAATTTATCAAACTTCTGACAAAGTTAAACAAGCTTTAAATGATGATGTCGGTGAAAACCTATGGTTTGCAGGTTGGAAATAAGGAATAAATCATGTCTCAAGTTTCCAAACTCAAAAGCAAAAATCTGATCATTGGGCTTATCGTTATTCTTGTCGTAGTTGGGCTATTCAGCTATCGCTATGTCAAAAATCAACAGCAAGATAATGTCTTGACCATAGGCATCAGCCCACCTTATGCAGAGCTTTTACAAGCGGTTGCCAATGAAGTTGAAAAAGATGGTATTCACGTCAAATTGGTAGAATTTTCGGATTGGCAAGCACCAAATGTTGCAGTACAAAACCGTGACATTGATGCGAATTTTTTCCAACAAAGTGTATTTCTTAAAAATGCCATTAAGCAGACCAATTACGATTTGCATGCTTTTGGTACAGGCAGTGGTAGTCATGTCGGTTTATATTCAAAACAATATAAATCCTTAGACGCATTGCCACAAAATGCGCGTGTAGTCATTCCAAGTGATCCTGTAAATTCAGCACGTGCATTGATCTTATTGCACCGTGCAGGGCTGATTCAGATCAAAGAGGTCAATAATGAATTGTCTACTCTTCAAGATATTGTCTCCAATCCTAAGCAATTGAAATTTTTAGAAGTTGAAGGTCCACAAACGGCTTTGGCTTATGACGATGCTGATCTGATTTTTGGTTTCCCTCATTATCTAAATATGGCGAAAAAAGCAGATCCACACAGCGCATTGTTCTTAGATCCGATTGATAAAAAGTACGCGATTCTTTTTGTTACACGCAGTGATTATCAAGACCAAAATCAAAAATTAGCAAAATTTATCCATGCTTTCCAAAACTCACAACAAGTCCGTGAAGTTTTAGACAAAGATTTCGGTAAAGACATGTGGTTTGCAGGCTGGAAATAAGGAGAATAAATATGGTTAGCTTCGGTTCACAGGTCGATTTTTCAGTCCCGCATATTAAAATCCGTGATTTAAATAAATATTATGATGGGCAAAATCAACAAACTCATGCACTGAAAAACATCAACCTCGATATCCCACAAGGCAAGATTTTCGGCATCATCGGTAAAAGTGGTGCAGGAAAATCATCATTGATACGCACACTCAATGGTTTAGAAAGTATTTCCGAGGGTAGTATTCATATTCATCAACAGAATTTAGCGGAATTGAGTCATGCTGAATTGATTCAAACCCGTCAAAAAATTGGCATGATTTTTCAGCACTTCAATCTCATGTCAGCCAAAACTGTTTGGGAAAATGTTGCACTACCTTTAAAAATAGCGCACGTGAATAAAGCTGAAATCGAAACACGTGTGAATGAAGCACTCACACTGGTCGGTTTAGACAGTAAAGCCAATAACTACCCTGCTCAATTGTCTGGTGGACAAAAACAACGTGTTGGAATTGCTCGCGCTTTGGTGCATCATCCTGAGATTTTACTTTGTGATGAAGCCACTTCAGCACTTGACCCTGAAAGCACTTCAGTGGTGCTGTCTTTACTGAAAAAAATCAATCGTGAATTAGGGATTACCATTGTTTTAATTACCCATGAAATGCAAGTCATTCGTGAAATTTGCGATCAAGTGGTGGTGATTGAACATGGTGAAATTGTTGAATCGGGGCAAGTGTGGTCGGTATTTTCACAGCCACAGCAAAAAATCACACAGGAATTATTGAACTTAGAACAATTGGATTTACCGTTTCAAGTGAATCGTGAACTGCAAAATGATTCAACGCATAGCATTGTCAAACTTCGTTATGAAACTGATCCTAAACATTCACCTGATTTAACCCAAGTCTTTCAAGCATTTGATCATTCGGTACATTTATATCAAAGCCATATTGACAGCATTCAAGGGCATTTGATTGGAACACTCATCGTTGGAACTGCTCAAACAGATCTCGACATTCAACATCTACAAGAAAAACTAAAACATCACATTGCGCAAATTGAGGTACTCGGCTATGCAAGACCAACTCATTGATTTATTACTAACAGGTACGATTGATACTTTAATCATGGTTGGCGTTTCTGCCTTAGTTGCCTTTTTAATAGGTTTACCTTTGGCAGTTATCTTGGTGAATACCTCTGAGCAAGGCATTTATCCCTCCAAAAAAATTAATCATGCACTTGGTACAGTAATTAATATCACGCGTTCTGTCCCCTTTTTAATTTTAATGGTTGCGCTAATTCCGCTTACACGTTGGATTGTTGGTACAAGTTATGGGGTTTGGGCAGCCGTTGTTCCACTGACTCTAGCAGCAACGCCTTTCTTTGCACGTATCGCAGAAGTCAGTCTACGGGAAGTTGATCAAGGTTTGATTGAAGCTGCTCAAGCGATGGGTTGTAATCGCAAACAAATCATTTGGCATGTCCTTCTGCCTGAAGCTTTACCTGGAATTGTTGCTGGTTTTACTGTCACCATCGTGACCATGATTAACTCATCTGCGATTGCCGGTGCGATTGGTGCAGGTGGCTTGGGTGATATTGCCTATCGCTACGGATACCAACGTTTTGATATGCAAATCATGTTTGCAGTAATCGTGGTTTTGGTTGCACTCGTCATGCTCGTACAAGCTTTTGGGGACAGTTTAGCGAGTCAGTTGGATAAACGGAAAATATAATATCCTCAGAACTATGTGAAGCCAAAGGGGTTAAATTATATAGCCCCTTTTTTCTCGTAGAATAGGACTTAAATAATAGTTCAGTAAATCTAAGTCTTCATCATTTAATTTCATTTTGATCCTATCAATAACTTCAATGAATTCAGCTAATGGAATAACTTTTAGTAGCTTTAAATAATATTGTTCAGATGCGTGAGGTATGGTTTGTAAATAATATTCAAGAATCGCCCTACGTTGTGATTTATTCCATGTATCACTATCTATCAAAAAATAAGCAATATAATAATCTTTAGCTGTGATTGGATAATGTTCAAAAAGCCACTGCAAACGTGAAGAACGCTCTACTTTCCGAAATGCCAATTTTATTTGCTTGATTTGTTCCTGCAAACTTAAAGTCTCCATTTTTAGATACGCAACCATTTATGATTCTTTGAATTATATAAATCCTATATCTTAGACCTGACTTTGTCATGGCTTTCATGTAAAATCATCGGCAATTTTTATATAACACTTTGTGAGTTATTTCATGGGTTTTAATTGCGGTATTGTCGGCTTGCCGAACGTTGGTAAATCTACACTTTTCAATGCATTGACGAAAGCTGCTATTGCTGCGGAAAACTTCCCATTTTGTACCATTGAACCAAACACAGGCATCGTTCCAGTTCCAGATCCACGTTTAGACAAATTAACAGACATCGTTAAACCACAACGTGTGATTCCAACAACGATGGAATTCGTTGATATTGCAGGTTTAGTCGCTGGTGCATCTAAAGGTGAAGGTTTAGGTAACCAATTCCTTGCGAATATCCGTGAAACAGATGCAATTGCACATGTCGTTCGTTGTTTTGAAGACGAAAACGTGATTCACGTAAATGGTAAAATTGATCCATTAGATGACATCGCAACCATCAATACTGAACTTGCACTTGCAGATTTAGATACTGTTGCTAAAGCTTTGTTACGTTTAACAAAATCTGCAAAAGGCGGTGACAAAGAAGCCATTGCTGTTAAAGCAGTTTTAGAAAAAATTCAGCCATTATTGGATGAAGGTAAACCTGCACGTGCCGCAGACCTTGATGATGATGAACGTAAATTGGTTCGTGGTTTTGGTTTAATGACTTTAAAACCAACGATGTACATCGCGAACGTTGCTGAAGATGGTTTTGAAAATAACCCACATTTAGAAGCTGTGAAAAAGTTAGCTGCTGAAGAAAATGCAATTGTAGTACCACTTTGCAACCAAATCGAAGCTGAAATTTCATTACTTGAAGATGAAGATCGTGCTGAATTCCTAGAAGCTTTGGGCATGGAAGAACCAGGTCTAAACGTGGTCATTCGTGCAGGTTATGGTCTTTTGGGTCTACAAACTTACTTTACAGCTGGCGTACAAGAAGTACGTGCTTGGACTGTGAAAATTGGTGCGACTGCTCCTCAAGCGGCTGGCGTAATTCACACTGATTTTGAAAAAGGCTTTATCCGTGCTGAATGTGTAGCCTATGATGACTTTGTTCAATACAACGGTGAAAACGGCGCAAAAGAAGCTGGGAAATGGCGTCTAGAAGGTAAAACTTACGTTGTTCAAGATGGCGACGTATTACACTTCCGTTTTAACGTGTAATTTTCCGAACATTTAAGTTCAACAAAACCATCCTTGATCAGGGTGGTTTTTTTATTTTAAAGTCATTAAAAATCAAAATACTGTATTCGCTCACTTAAAATATTCAACACCCTCTCAAACTAAGCAGTATCGAACTAAAGGACAAAGATTTGCATAATCATAATTTTTGTTTAATAATGATTCTCATTATCAAACAAACACAGGGTTCAATTTAATGGCTTATACTCTTCCTCAACTCCCTTATGCATACGATGCACTTGAACCTAACATTGATACAAAAACAATGGAAATCCATCATACTAAGCATCATCAAACCTATATCAATAATATCAATGCTGCGATCGAAGGAACTGAGTGGGAAAAACTTTCAGTAGAAGAACTGGTAAAAAAAGTCAATGAAGTCTCTGCTGAACTTAAAAATAATGTAATCAACAATGCAGGTGGACATGCCAATCACAGTTTATTTTGGACAATCATGAGCCCTCAAGGTGGTGGACAACCTGTGGGTCAAATTTCACTGGCAATTGAGCAAGAATTAGGCGGATTTGATGCTTTTAAAGATGCTTTTACCAAAGCTGCTTTAACCCGTTTTGGTAGCGGTTGGGCATGGTTGAGTGTTACACCTGAAAAGAAAATTATCGTTGAAAGTAGTGCCAACCAAGATTCACCTTTAATGCATGGCAATACACCAATTCTAGCTTTGGATGTCTGGGAACATGCTTATTATTTAAAATATCAAAACCGTCGTCCTGAATATATTGGCGCATTTTTTAATGTGGTGGATTGGCAAGAAGTCAATCGTCGTTATTTAGAAGCTATACGATGAAATAGCAACCTCTAGCATGCCAAACTTTAATCATCCATTCTTAAAAAGGTTAAAATTCGCTCTCGGAATCTCAATCCTTTTCTTTGGACTAATTTTATTCTTCAAAGAATTTGTATTCTGAATAAACCGATCTATAAGTAAATGTGTATCAATAAGCCCCTTTAAATCAGTTTAAAGAGGCTTATTCAATTCAATTTTTTTATTTAGCATGCACTGTTTGTAAAGATTTTTCATCCATCGCATGACGTTGCTGTCTTGCCTCTTCTAACATTTTTGCTTGTAGATCTTTACGGAAACCCAATAAAAAAACAGCTTCAGCCAAAACAAATAATGGACCAATTGCTAGACCGACAAGATCATCGACAAATGCAGGCTTTTTCTTTTCATAGAAATGTCCAACGAATTGAAAAACCCAACCCACCACAAAAGTTCCTATACTGATTGTTAACCAAGCGCCCATGCCCAATTGTGCAATTTTATAGGCAAATGGATAGGCAATCGCATAAATTACCAGCATGAGTAAACCAAAGGCTTTATCTAAGCTAAAATAATAAATCACACTTAAAACCAATAAAATTAAGGCGAGTGTTATTTCAAAACCTGACACCAAAAAGCCAGCTCTTGCTGTTAAACACATGATTGAAAAAACAATCATCGGAATACCAATAAAATGCGTCAGTACATTTTTATGATCTAAATGATATGCCGCATATTGGCTTAATAGTTGTTCTAGCTTGGTCATTTACTACATCCTTGTTCGATTAATGTTTTAACTATATAAAAATTTCAAGTTATAAGTTGTCGGCTAGCTGACAAATACGATATTTTAAGCCCCAAAGTAATCAAAATTAAAAGGATGACTAGTGCTGAATTCAAAGGATATTGAATTACTCAATAATAATTTATGGTATTCGCAACTGCCTGAATTATTTAAACAGTTTATTCAGCAACATTCTGCATATCAAAGTTATGAACGTGACCAAGCGATTTTTAGATCTGGTGATACTTTCAATGGAATTTATGCAGTTTTAGAAGGTCGTGTTCGTTTAGGCTATATCGATATTGAAGGCAATGAATCTGTCGCTGCTATTGTTGAACCGATTATGTGGTTTGGGGAAATTTCTCTCGTCGATCAACAGCCGAGATCGCATGACGCCATTGCAGTGACAACTTGTAGAATTTTGCAAATTCCTGATCATGCCATTCAAAACATGCTCAACGAAATTCCGCAGTTTTGGTTTCATATCGCGCAACTTACCACTCAAAAGCTACGCTTGGCATTTTTAGAATTAATTTCAATTCAGACTCAGCACATTCAACAACGTTTGGCACAACGCCTTGTCTTTATTTTAAATGGCTATGGTAATCATGTGCAGATCGAAAATAACACCATTCACCTATCCCAAGAGCAATTGGCACTGATGCTGAAATGTTCCAGACAAACCATTAACCAAGAGTTACATACCCTTGAACAACAAGGCATTTTAAAAATTGCATTTAAAAAAATTGAAATTTTGAATATTGAACAGCTTTATCAGATTGCACAACATCATGATTAAGCATCTTTGAGTACAATATTTCTGTTTTACTGTAAGTGCTTATCTATCCACTCCATCTAAGCTAAACCATTATTTTAAATATAAAAATAATTTTATATCACAGCATAAATATCTTGGTATAAGTCCACGTAAAATATAAAACAATAAATTGATGACTTCAAAATAGTTACTTAATTCAACATTAAAAGATAAAAAAAGATGCATTAATCCTATAAATTGCTGCTTTAATTCACGATTACCCTCTTTTCAAATATTCTTCAAAATATTACATTCTCATTAGGCGCTAATGCCATCAAAAAACAAGTTGAAACGAATGAAAAAAATCACAACATACATCACAGCTGGATTATTTACTGTACTTAGCGCTTCTGCTTTTGCATGTCCTAAAGGTACGACATTGGTTGGCGGTACAGGTCCGAATCATAAAGGTGGAAAATGTGTTCCTGCATCTGGTGCTCCAGCTGCGACTAAAGCAACAACTACAGCAACTAAAGCAAAAGCGGATACAACGAAATCAAAAGAAAAAGCGACTACCGCAACGGAAGCAGTTGCTGAAAAACCAAATCAAGTCGCATCTAATGCAAAAGCTGACGCAACAGCTGCTAAATATAAAGCAACCACGACGACTAAGGCGATTACAGAGAAACCAACTCAAGCCGTAGCAAAAGCAGATGCCGCTGCAAAAGATAAAGCTGATGCAAAAGCCAAAGCTGATGCAAAAGCCAAAGCTGATGCAAAAGCCAAAGCTGACACAGCTAAAGCCAAACTAGAAGCAGAGAAAGCAAAAACTGTAGCTGCAAAAGATAAAGCAGTTAAAACTGCGACAACGAATCCTTTAAAACCATAAGTTTTAGATTTACAGATTTTCAATTAAAAACATGCTAATACAAAAATGGCGAGTTGAATGACTCGCCATTTTGCTAATTTAATCTTAAATGCTTTACTCTTAGAAGCTAAGAACCAGTCTATTAGAAAAGATTATTATTCGCCTTTGTATTGCCAAGACTTGGATTATCAATCGCCTCTTTACACTGTGCTTTATCACGCTCGTAATTAAGTTGATTTTTCTGCATTTGCTTATCTTTTTCAAGCGTAGATCGCGCCCATGTGTCTAAGCTGGTTAGTGCTTTTCGACATAAAGCATATTTACCTTCAGTCACTGAATCAGTCATTTTTACATTAATACGCCAGTCTGTACTTAACTTACGCACTGGTTTTCTGACATTATTTTCAATCAGATTCAATTGTTTACGATAAACAAAAGGATCAACATCATTGATGAGTTTCCACGCTGCATTGGCGTAGGCGGTCGCGTCATTGGTCAGTTTTGGTGCAGGCTTCACTTCATATTTAGGTTTTGCTTCGTCAGATGAATTACCACATGCTTGTAAACTCAATCCAGCGAGAATCAAAGCGATACTCAATAATAATTTCGACTGATTTGCGAACATAAAGTTACGCCTACTTAAACAATTCGGTACTATGCTAGTAAATTCAGGTAGAATACTCAATCTTGAATTTACCTTTTGTTTTATTCTGCGTTTTAGGTGTCCTGTGTCTGAGCACAATCCTCCAGTTCAAACTGCTGGCTTTTGGCAAGGTGCTAAAGATAGTCAAGCTATTATTTTTACTTACCTCCCCGTTTCTTTTGCCTTCGGCGTTTCTGCAACTCAGTTTGGTTTTAGTGCTTGGGAAGCTTTATTCCTCTCTTGTTCTATGTATGCGGGTGCGAGTCAATTCCTTGTTGTTGCTTTACTCGGTAGTGGGACTTCGATCTGGATGACTGCTTTGACCGTCATCGCTTTAGATATTCGGCATGTACTCTATGGTCCAGCCTTGCAAAATCTGATTCAAGAACGTTTAAATTTAAAGAAAACTGCAATTTGGTCTTGGGGTTTGACCGATGAGGTTTTTGCCGCAGGAATGATCAAACTTTCGCAAAGACGTCAGGAATGGTCAGAATCTTGGATGCTCGGCTTAAGTCTTTTTAGTTGGTTATCTTGGGCATTGGGTTCTTTTTTAGGTGGTTTATTTGCCGACCAAGTTAGTGATTTACCTCAATTCCTACAAGCTGCTTTAGACTTCCTACTTCCTGCACTATTCTTAAGTTTCTTACTTGCGGCCTTTGAGAAAAAGCATACTTTTGTCGTTGCTGTATCTTTGATTGTTTCTGCTTTGGCGTGCTATTTCATCAATATGTCTGCTGCGATTTTTATTGGTATTACATCAGGTATTTTAGCAGGGTTATTTAAGCATTATGTTTTAAAACAACAAGATGAAGTGAGTGTTTAACATGGATCTACAGATTATTTTAGTGGGCATCTTAGTAGGTATTGCAAATTTTGCATCGCGCTTTGGTCCATTTTATGTGATTCAAAAGAGTCAGAAAAACACTCAGAATCGTGGTGCGACATGGCTAAAAATCGCTTTAGGTAGTATTGGAATTGCAGCAATCAGTTCTATGCTTGTTGTTGCAACGCTTCCACCGTTAATAGAAACACCGAATAAAAGTTTTGCCATGTTGGTTGGTTTTATCGTTCTGACTGGATTATATTTTAAATTTAAACGTATTGTTTTAGCGACGTTGACTGCCGCTTTGGCGTATGGTGTGGTTTATACTTATGTACCTATTTAATTTACTTTAATCTTTCTAAGAGTTCATTGATTTTATGTGTTGAATCAGGTTCAAGCTTTTTATACCTTACACAAGCCAATTTTATATAAAAATTACAAGTTTCCTTACTCACAATAACAGTATCTTCTTCCTTAGGAGAATAACCTGTAGCGAATTCAACACCATTGAAATGAAACTCATCATAATAACTATCCATATCACCAAAACTACAATAATCTCCATCCGTACTCAATGAGCTACCATCTACCAATAATTCAATAGCATAGATGAAATGTCCATCCTCAAACATACGTTCAAAATACGATATAACAATCCAATTTAATCCATTATCTAAATCAACCTGATTAAATAAATGCTTTTCATTTTTTTAAATAATTTGAACATATAAATTTATATTAACCTTCAATAACTTATATAAAACTATAAACTTCATTATTCCAACTGAAAAATTATCATTACCGATTCTACAGGGAAATGCAAAACCAATTTATTAAACAAACATATTCAAAAATAAAAGCTAAATTGAATATTTTAAATATCATGAATTCTCGTACCTACTCCACTGTTAAACAATATCATTATTTTATGTCAATCAAGCATTAATCCAGCTCAAAGTTCTGCTATGCTTAAAACCACTAACCCAAAGCATGGAAGAAAAGCATGAGCGTTACCCTTGGCACTCCACTTCAATCATCTGCGTTTAAAGTTTTACTGTTAGGTTCAGGAGAACTCGGTAAAGAAGTGGTGATTTCACTACAACGACTTGGTGTAGAAGTTCACGCGGCAGACCGCTATGAAGATGCACCCGCCATGCAAGTTGCTCATTTCTCTTATGCCTTAAATATGGCAGATCCTACAGAATTAAAAGCACTGATTGAAAAAGTAAAACCCAATCTTATTGTTCCTGAAATTGAAGCCATTGCAACACAAGTCTTAGTCGAAATAGAACAAGAAAATATTGCGACCGTGATCCCATCTGCAAAAGCAGTAAATCTCACCATGAACCGTGAAGGCATCCGTCGTTTAGCTGCTGAAGAACTTGGATTACCAACCTCTGCTTATCGTTTTGCCAGCACTTTAGAAAGCTTCCGTGCAGCTTGTGATGACATCGGTTATCCAAACTTTGTAAAACCTGTGATGTCTTCTTCAGGTAAAGGACAATCACGTGTCAAAGAATATGCTGAAGTCGATGCGGCTTGGGAATATGCGCAAACAGGCGGTCGTGTAAATCAAGGCACTGTAATCGTTGAATCACAAATTGATTTTGACTTTGAAATTACGCTACTTACAGTTCGTTCAAAAAATCCTGAAACAGGTGCAATTGAAACCTCATATTGCGACCCAATTGGACACCGTCAAGACTCAGGTGACTATGTTGAAAGCTGGCAACCTCAAGCCATGACCGAGGCTGCATTGGAAGAAGCAAAACGTATTGCCAATAAAGTGACTGTAGCCCTTGGTGGATGTGGAATCTTTGGGGTAGAACTGTTTGTAAAAGGCGACAAAGTATGGTTTAGTGAGGTATCACCTCGTCCACACGATACTGGCTTAGTCACACTTGCATCACAATTCCAAAGTGAATTTGAACTTCATGCACGTGCGATTTTAGGTTTACCAGTGAATACTGAACGTCATAGTGTTGCAGCCAGTGCGGTAATTTATGCTGGAAAGGATGCGAATAATCTTTCCTATTCTGGCTTAAATCTTGCATTACAAAATCCTGCGACTGATTTACGTCTATTCGGAAAGCCTGAAGGATTTAAACGTCGTCGTATGGGCGTAGCAACAGCGCGTGCTGAAACAACAGATCAAGCGCGTGAACTTGCACAAGAAACTGCTTCAAAAGTCATTGTTAATTAGTCGTTTAAGACTTCCATAATTAACCTATAAATTTGCGGACAATAGATTCATGATCAACACCTCTCCACTGTTGGAATATGTAAACGACACTCACGACATTAAGATACTCAATCAATGGCGTACCGATGTCGAGCAACAGTTAACAGAGGCGTATGATCATGGCACGTCGATACGTGAAATTGTTCGCACACGTTCAAACCTTGTCGATGAAGCCTTGACTTACTTGTGGAAGCGTTCAGGGCTTGATCAAACTGATTTGGGTTTATTTGCAGTCGGTGGTTATGGGCGGCGTGAAATGTTGCCCTATTCCGATGTCGATATCATGATCTTGTCAGAAGAAGATCTTTCTGCTGAACAAGAAAAAGTTGTGACGGATTTTATCTCAACACTTTGGGATGTCGGTAATTTTAAACCTGGTATCAGTGTTCGTACCATTCGTTGTTGCTTTGAACAAGCAACTAGTGATTTAACGGTTGCGACTTCGTTGATCGAAGCACGTTTAATTACAGGCAACTCTCATCTTTCCAAATGGCCACGTCGAGTCGTGTCACAAACGTGGACAGATAAAACCTTTTTCGATGCGAAAATGGCTGAACAAGCGCATCGTTATGCGCAACACAATAATACTGAAAGCAACTTAGAACCTGATATTAAAAATGCGCCAGGCGGAATCCGTGACATTAACCAAATTGGCTGGATTGCCAAACGTCATTTCCGTGTCAATCGTATTTATGACCTTGTCCATTTAGGATTTATTTCAGAGTTTGAATTGGGCGTACTCGAAGAAGCAGAAAACTTCCTTTGGGAAATTCGTCATCATTTACATCGTTTAACGAAACGTGATGAAAATCGCTTATTATTTGATTATCAACGCGATATAGCAGCAAAATTCGGTTATACACGTACCGAAGAACAACACCATAATTATCCAATTGAACAATTCATGAAGCGCTATTATCGCACAGCGCAACAGGTTTCAACCTTAAATGAAATGTTATTGGCTTATTTCAATGAGTCGGTCATTACGCCACGTTTGCCTGATTATGAGCGACAAATTGAAAATATTAACGAACATTTCAAACTGGTTGATGGCAAGCTTGCAGTTCAACATCATAAGATTTTTTCTGAAAATCCAAGTGCAATTTTAGAAATTTTCTACATCATGGCGAATCGTCCTGAAATCGAAGGAATTCGTGCGCGCACTCTACGTTTGCTCACTTTAGCTGCCAAACGTATTGACCAAAATTATAGAAATAATCCTGCGCATCAAGCTTTATTTATGGCGATTATTCGTTCTCCATACCGTTTATATGAAACGATGGTGGCAATGAAGCGCTATGGTGTTTTAGGCAATTATATTCCTGCTTTTGGGCAAATCATGGGGCTGATGCAATATGACTTGTTCCATATCTATACCGTTGATGCACATACTTTATTGTTGATTCGTAATTTAAATCGCTTTAAAGAACCTGAATTTGCCAAAGACTACCCTGTTGTCAGTTCTGTATTCCAACGTCTTGTTCGTCGTGACATTGTATTTTTAGCTGCGATATTCCATGACATTGCCAAAGGTCGTGGGGGTGACCACAGTGAGCTTGGTGCTGTAGATGCAATCGAGTTCTGTGCCGCACATGGTTTTACTGAACGTGAATGCAATCTGGTTGCCTATCTGATTCACAACCATTTACTGATGTCGATGACGGCGCAGAAAAAAGATATTTCTGACCCAGATGTAGTCAAAGAGTTTGCTGAAAAAATTGGAGATATGGAGCATTTGGATTATCTCTACACATTAACTGTAGCAGATATTAATGCGACCAACCCTAAGCTGTGGAATACGTGGCGCTCTTCACTAATGCGCCAACTTTATACACATGCACGTGATGTAATCCGTTCTGGTCTGGGTCGCCCTGTCGATTATCAAATGTTAATCGAAGACACTAAATTTGCAGCCAGTGAAAAATTAGTCGATGAATTTCCACTGGATCAAGTCGAAAAAGTTTGGCAAGAATTGGGTGATGAATATTTCTTAAAAGAATCTGCCGATGAAATTGCATGGCATACCCGCGCCATTTTACAGCATGGTGACAACCCTGCACCATTAGTGCTCATGCGACCGCACCGAAAAGCAGCACAAGATGCTGTGCAGATCTTTATTTATACTCAAGATCAGCCAAATTTATTTGCAACAACCGTGGCGATTTTAGACCGTATGAACCTCGATGTTCAGGATGCACGAATCATCACTGCGACCAAAGCTTTTAGTTTGGACACTTATGTGGTCTTGGATCGTTTCGGTACTTTAGTAACTGACCGTGAGCGTGAAGAAACCGTGAAAGATGCACTTATAAAAGCCTTAAGTGAGTCTGATAAATATCCAGGTTTAATGCAACGTCGTATTCCACGTCAACTGCGTCATTTTGATATTGAAAATACTGTCGATGTAACACTAAATGATGTCTTGCAACAAAACATGGTAGAAATTTCCACCCTTGACCAACCTGGTTTATTGGCTCGCATTGGTGGTCTATTTATGATGCAAGGTTTAGATATACATTCTGCTAGAATTGCGACACTCGGTGAGAAAGTAGAAGATATTTTCTTTGTCACCAAAAAAGATGGTAAACCCTTAAATGATGAAGAAGTTGAAGCCTTTAGCGCAAAATTAAAAGCCGCTTTAGATGAAGCCTCAAGTCAAATTTTTGAGCAACATTAATTTTCACCTATTTTTAATCATTCAATTTATTGTGGTAATTGTTTCATGAACTCTAGTTTGTCTTTATTACATCCTTATCCTTTTGAAAAATTAACTCAACTTTTTCAGGATGTAAAACCTGCAGATTTGCCTTTGATTCCACTCTCAATCGGTGAGCCAAAGCACCCTGCACCTGAGTTTGTGAAACAAGCTATTATTGATAATTTTCAACATCTTTCAACATATCCAAATAGCAAAGGTTTGCCTGAACTGCGTCAAAGCATTGCCAATTGGTTAAGCAATCGTTTTAAATTAAATTCGATCAGCGCTGAAGATCATGTTATTCCTGTAACAGGTACACGTGAAGGTATTTTCTCTTTTGTACAAGCTTTGATTAACCGTGAAGAAACACCTTATGTGGTGATGCCAAATCCGTTTTATCAAATCTATGAAGGTGCAACACTTCTTGCTGGAGCTAAACCTTACTTCATTAACTGTACTGAAGAAAATCACTACCTTGGTGATTTTGATGCAGTCCCTGCTGAAGTATGGGAAAAAACCGCATTGCTTTTTGTCTGCACACCAGGTAATCCAACTGGTGCAGTGCTGTCAAATGAACAGTTTAAAAAATTAATTGCACTCTCTGACCAATACAACTTTGTCATTGCATCTGATGAATGTTATTCAGAATTATGGTTTGACCAAGCACCTGTCGGTCTTTTAGAAGTCTGCGCTGAAATGGGTCGTGACGATTATAAAAACTGTATCGTTTTCCACTCCCTCTCTAAGCGTTCAAATTTACCAGGTATGCGTTCAGGCTTTGTTGCGGGTGATGCGAATTTACTCAAACCTTATTTGAAATTCCGTACTTATCACGGCGCTGCAATGCCTGTTCAGCACCAACTAGCATCAATCGTGGCTTGGAATGATGAAGCACATGTTGAAGAAAATCGTAAATTGTATCGTGCCAAATTTGAATTATTTCAAAATGAACTCGGACAACTTTTACCATTACAAAAACCTGATGCAGGCTTTTATTACTGGCTAAAAGTCGATCATGATGAGAACTTTGCCAAAATGCTTCTGGAGAAAGCAAATATTAAAGTACTTCCTGGTCGTTATCTTTCTCGTGAAACGGAACAAGGTAATCCTGGTGAAGGTCATGTGCGTATGGCTTTGGTTGCAGATATTGCACAATGTGAAGAAGTTATAAAACGCTTAAAAGCGATTTTATAATGCCAATTTAATCGTCATTTAGCTATATAAAAAAATGCCCCGATTTTTGGGGCATTTTCTTATCCGTCACGTATTAAAAATCAAAAGTTGCACCTATTTTAAATGTACGTGGGTCACCCAATGATAAATAAGAATAATCATTTACTGATGCTGAAGCCCAGTAATCTTTATCAAAAACATTACTCACTGAGAAATTTAATGTCGTTGGTACATTTTTAAATTGAGTCTTGTAGCTCGCACCCAAATCCACACGTGTCCAATCATTCAATTTTAATGTATTGGCATTATTTGCATAAGTAGAGCCTGTATAAACCACACGACCATTCACACTTACATCTTGTTCAATTGGCAATTTCCAATCTGCTTCAACGTTGGCTTGAAACTCAGGAACACCAATAACGCGATTACCATTGTATAAGCCTTGGAAAGTATCCTTCTGTTTCGTATCAATCCAAGTTGCTCCACCTAAAAGTTTCACAGAATCTGTTAATTGCCCATAAGCATTAAACTCAATACCTTGATGAATATTCGTTGCTTGGCTCAATTGTGGAGTACCCGCAGTATTCACAGAAGCCTTTTGACGATCTGTGTAGAAATAACTTAATCCACCGCCGATATGATCATTTTCATACTTTAAGCCCAGCTCTTTCTGCTTAGAAACAAAAGGATCGGCAATAAAATTATTCCCAACACTATCCTGAATTGCATCGCCTTGGACGAGTGCTTCAATATAGTTTGCATAAACCGCCACTTCAGGTGTCAATTTATAACTTACACCTAAAGCAGGTGTAACTTTATTTTCACTGATGTTGTACTTATATGTCCCGTATGAATAAACGTCTTGATCAATTTCTTGATAACGAGCACCAAGCATGACTGTTAAGCGATCATTCAATGCAGAAATATTATCACCTAAAGCTATACTTCTTAGCGTGCTTAAACCTGCTTTTGGATATGTACCAGCAGCCCCTAACCATTTGTCAATTTTAGAATCTGATGTATAAATAGGGTTATAGAAATTATCATCTAAACTTGTTGCATAACCATAACTATAACGTTTATCTGCACGGTAAATTGAACTAGAAGCCACGACGTTATGCTTTAATGCACCTGTTTCAAATTTCGTCTTTACACCAATTTCAGCAGTTTGATTGGTATCTTTACGAGGAATTGTAGAAGCTGATAATTTTGTCGCTCCTGTTGCCGTATTGCTTAGTTGCTGACTCGAATAGACACCATCTTCTTCAGTTTTTCGGAAACCATAAGCAGCATAAGCTGTTGTTGCATCGCTCAAATCATACTCAGCACGGAAACTGCCAAACAAATCCTCCTCATTAGAATATGTCCATGATTGACCATGATAATTCGCATATTGTGAGGCACTTGGAAGTGAAGTCACAGCATTGGTTAAACGTAAACTTGGGCGATTCGATTTCAAACGGTTATTGTTATACCCCAAATCACCTGAAAGACGTAATTGATCACCTTTATAATCCATTGCAATCGATGCTAATCCCAATGAATTATCTTCTTTGTCAATTTCAGTATTTCCACCACGGTATGCAGCATTAACACGGATACCGAATTTATCATCTTCACCGAAACGTCTTGCGACATCCGTAGAAAGATAACCACCATTAAAATCTGTACCTGCACTCACACGATTGAGTGGCTCATTTCCAGCTCGCTTTGGTAAGAGGTTAATTGAACCACCAATTCCTGTCCCGCCAGGTATTGCACCATTTAAAAATGCTGAAGCACCTTTGAATACTTCAACACGTTCAAAAAGTTCAGTTGGAATATATTGACGAGGTAAAATCCCATACAATCCGTTATAAGCAGTATCATCAGATGCTAAGATAAAACCACGGATGAAATAAGCTTCTTGAAAATTACCAAAACCTTTTGCAGTTCGTACAGCTGAATCAGCTTGTAAAACATCACCTACACTTTCTGCTTGGCGATCTTGAATATATTGATTGGTATAGCTTGTCAAACTAAATGGTGTATCTAGATTATTTTGATTTCCAAATACGCCCACCTTACCACCTGTTGCGACTTGACCACCTGCAAATTCTGGCGTTAAACCATCTGCAGATGCATCAGCACTGGCTTGAACGGTGATCGTACTCAATTGTTGTGTATGATCACTTGCAGAAGTGCTAGAGGAGTTTCCAAGTTGTTCTGCATGAACAACTGCTGTATTGGTTGCAAGTGCCATGAGCATAATCAACGGTTTAATTTTTAACATGGGAGGTCTAAAAGATCAGAAATTTAATCGACACAATATTAAATGATAATGATTTTTATTTAAACCTTTATTATCCTTTATATGTTCATCTATACCACACTATAACCAAACTCAAGCTTATACCCTTACAACACTAGCTAAAGTATAACCCTGCTTTTATTGAACAGAACTGTTAAGTGTCAACACTCCTTGATATAAGATGATTCTTTCACCCTACGCTCAAACTTTATTCCTTAAAACTTAAGTAATATCCTCTTGACCAATGATTCATCACTTAGACATACTGAGCTATCTTGGTTTATTTAAAAGTTAAAAATGACTTTGCATGATCCTTTGCAGAAAAAAAGCATAAGTTCAAAAGTATGGATCGCTCTTATTGTGATCATTTTAGCTTTTATTATTGCTTTAATTGCTTATAAATTTTCTAATAAAAAAGCGTCTGATACGCAGAATACTACAGCCACAGAAACAGCAAAACCTGCTCTCACTGTGACAGTCACTCAGCCTGAAATACAAAACTGGCAACAGAGTTTAACTGCCAATGGCAATATTGCAGCGTGGCAAGAAGTCGTAATCGGAAGTGAACTTTCAGGACAACGCATTACCAAAGTCAATGTCAATATTGGCGATACTGTCAAACGTGGTCAAGTTTTAGCAGAGATCAATAATGAAAGTATTCGTGCAGATTTAGCCACAGCGAAAGCCAATTATGCAGAAGCCAAAGCAGTTCTTGCCGATGCAAGCATTAACAATCAAAGAATTCAACAACTTAAAAACACAGGTGCAATTTCTCAACAAGAAGCGACTAAATACCTAACCTCACAAAGTACAGCACAAGCCAAATTAGATGCGGCTAAAGCGCAAATCGATAGTAATCAAATACGCTTATCTCAGACGCAAGTAATTGCCCCAGACAACGGTGTGATTTCAGCACGTGCTGCAACAGTCGGCTCTTTGGCACAAACTGGGCAAGAAATGTTTCGTATGATTCGTGACGACCGCTTGGAATGGCGTGCAGAAGTCACAGCGACTGATCTCTATAAATTAAAACAAGGCAATACAGTTCAAATTACTTCACCTGACCCAAACCGTCCAAAAGTCACAGGAACAGTCAGAATGATTGCACCTGTGATTGATCCTCAAACACGTTATGGTCTGGTCTATGTGGATATTCCAAATACAGATGCAGTTCGTATGGGGATGTTCGTGAAAGGTGAATTTGATCTTGGAGAAAAGTCTGCGATCACCGTTCCACAAACAGCAGTGTTGCTTCGTGATGGTTTTTCTTATGTGTTTATAATCGGTAAAGATCATCGTGTTACTCAACAGAAAGTAACCCTTGGTAGACGCTTAAATGATCGCGTTGAAATTTTAGATGTAGCAGAAAATGTCAAATTAGTCGCTACAGGTACGGGGTTCTTAGCCGATGGGGATTTGGTGAAAATTGGGCAAAATATTCCTGATACCCCACTCAGTAAACAACTTGTGACGACACAGGAGAAATAGGATGAATTTCTCCGCATGGTCTATTCGCAATCCAATACCATCGATTTTATTATTTATCATGCTGGGTTTGGCAGGATTACTTTGTTTTAAGTGGATGAAAGTCCAACATTTTCCAGACATTGAATTGCCAATGGTCACAGTGAGTGCAGCCCTACCAGGTGCAGCTCCACCACAGCTGGAAACCGAAGTTGCGCGTAAAATTGAGAATTCAATCGCCACGATTCAAGGCTTAAAAAATCAATACGCCAGTATCAAAGATGGTGTGGTTACGATTACTGCTGAATTTCAACTGGAAAAGCCGCTACAAGAAGCCGTAGATGATGTTCGTAATGCTGTTTCTCAAGTCCGCTCTGATTTACCCGCCGATCTTCGTGATCCGATTGTCAGTAAAATCAATCTTTCAGGTTCACCCATTTTAACCTATACCATTCAATCTCCTCGAATGGATGAAGAGGCACTGTCTTGGTTTGTAGACTACGATGTGGCTCGAACCATGCTCAAAGTTAAAGGTGTAGGTGCTGTTTCACGTGTTGGCGGTGTCACACGGCAAGTTGATGTTGAACTTGACCCTGAAAAATTACTGGCTTTAAATGCAACAGCGACTGATGTCACCCGCCAACTGCGCCTAGTACAACAAGAAGCTTCTGGTGGACAAACCAAGATCGGCGGAAGTGAGCAATCCATTCGTACCATTGCGACTGTAAAAACAGCGGCTGAAATCGCGGCAATGGAAATTCCGCTCAGTAGTGGGCAACATGTCCGTTTGGATCAAGTTGCGACTGTACGAGATGGACTTGCGGAGCGGAGATCTGTTGCGCTGTTGAATGGTCATCCGGTGATTGGATTTGAAATCACCCGAAGCAAAGGTGAAAGTGAGGTAGACGTCGAAATAGGCGTCAAAGAAGCCTTAGATAAACTTAAAGCCACCTATCCAGATATCCAAATTACGGAAGCATTTAACTTTGTAAATCCAGTTAGCGATAACTATAAAGGCTCAATGTCGTTACTATATGAAGGTGCGATTCTTGCGATTTTAGTGGTTTGGTTATTTTTAAGAGATTGGAGAGCCACAATCATTGCAGCTACAGCGCTTCCACTTTCAATCTTACCTGCTTTGATTGGAATGTATTATCTTGGCTTTACATTAAACACAGTTACCCTGCTCGCGATGTCACTGGTCGTAGGGATACTGGTTGATGATGCCATTGTTGAAATTGAAAATATCATACGGCATTTGCGGATGGGGAAAACGCCCTATGAAGCTGCGATGGAAGCTGCCGATGAAATCGGTTTAGCCGTGATTGCAACGACATTTACACTCATTGCAGTTTTCTTACCCACCGCATTTATGAGTGGAATTGCGGGGAAGTTTTTTGTCCAATTTGGTTGGACTGCGGCTTTAGCAATTTTTGCTTCACTCTTAGTTGCACGATTACTCACACCGATGATGTCTGCTTACTTTCTCAAACCGTGGATTAAACCTCACGGGGAAACAGACACGATTGAACAAACACCACAAAATGAACAAGAACATATAGTTTCAACTGATCAAGGTGAAAAGGAATTAGCTCAAGATCGAAGCAAAGATGGGCGTGTCATGCGTACCTATATGAGTATGGTGACATGGTGTATTCATCATCGATGGATCACATTATCTGGCGCTATTTTATTCTTTATTGGTTCTATCTTACTTATTCCACTTTTGCCAACAGGCTTTGTTCCACCTCCTGATACTGGACAAACTCAAGTTCGTGTGGAGCTTCCACCAGGATCACAGTTTGCAGATACACTGAAAGCTGCAGAATATGCACGTAGTTTAATTAAAGCAAATAGCGAAGTTAAAAGCATATACACCACTATTGGTGGTGGTTCAGCGGGTACAGATCCTTTTGCTGGTGGAGCATCCAGTGAACCACGAAAAGCAACGCTAACGATCCAACTTACAGACCGTTCTGACCGTTCAGTAAGCTTACAAGAAATTGAAAATGATTTACGTGAACACCTCGTTGTACTCCCTGGTGGACGTATAGAGGTAGGCATTGCGGGTAATAATAGTCAATTTCAAATTTCACTGTCTGGTGATGATTCTGATACGCTCATCGCGACAGCACGTCAACTTGAACGTGAAATTCGTACAATCCCCAATATTGGGAGTATTACATCGAGTGCTGCGCTAATTCGTCCTGAATTAGTGATTCGTCCAGACTTTGCTAAAGCTGCGGATCTTGGCGTAACCACTCAAAATATTGCGGAGACTGTTCGTGTTGCGACAGCTGGTGATTTTGATCAAAATCTTGCGAAACTCAACCTTTCTCAACGTCAAATTCCGATTGTGATTAAACTTCCTTTAGCTGCACGCCAAGATCAAGATTTGATTAAGCGCTTGATGATCAATGGTACTAAAGGCCCCGTAATGCTAGGGACTATTGCGCAAGTCGAAATTGAAAGTGGTCCCTCACAAATTGATCGCTTTAACCGACTACGTAATATTAATTTCAGCATTGAGTTAAATAATCAGCCTTTGGGTGATATTGCTGCTGCTGTTGATCAGCTTCCAACCATGAAAAATTTACCACCTACAGTAAAAAGAACAGATATAGGTGATGCAGAAGTTATGGCAGAATTATTTGCCAGCTTCGGTTTAGCCATGCTCACAGGCGTACTATGTATCTATGTAGTCTTGGTATTATTATTTAAAGACTTTTTACAACCCATCACTATCTTAGTTGCATTACCCTTGTCACTCGGCGGTGCTTTCGTACTCCTTCTATTAGCTAAAAGTAGTTTTTCAATGCCGAGCCTCATTGGTTTAATTATGTTGATGGGAATCGCCAGTAAAAACTCCATTCTCCTTGTCGATTATGCAATTCTCGCCAGAAACGAACGCCAATATTCACGTTTCAATGCCCTACTCGATGCCTGTCATAAACGAGCACGTCCTATTATTATGACAACACTGGCAATGGGTGCAGGTATGTTACCGATTGCTTTAGGAATTGGAACTGACCCGAGCTTTAGAGCACCTATGGCGATTTCTGTGATTGGTGGTTTGATCACCAGTACGTTCTTATCACTTTTGGTCATTCCAGTTGTCTATACATTTATTGATGACATTAATAATAAAATTCATGGTTTTAGAAAAACCAAACCCAAATTACAGTCATCAACAGATTAGAACTTGACTTAGAATGAACCCCAAGAAATTAAAAAACTCGCTTAGGCGAGTTTTTTTGTAAGGTGAAGATATAAAAATGCTTGATTCAAAAATATGTCCTCCTCTTTCACTCTAATGATAAATAAAATCTCATCCCCAAAGTTTCAATCTACTTGTTTTAATATTTTGCATATAGTAATCATCATGCTCTTAAATATTATTATAAACAACGAAAACTAATGTGTACCAGACTTTGAATCTTGTTGTAATACATCAAAAATTGAGACTTGTGTTGGGGTTTCAATATTATGATTTTGAATATAAATATGCCCAACTTTAAATGTCACCGCAGTAAAAAAACATGCAACTAGGCAAAAAATCCATAAACCGTATGGGCTTTTGATATGTTGAGAACCACATTTAGGACAAACTTTTTCAGTCGAACTAACAGCTTCATTACAGCATGCGCAGTGATATTGTAGAATCATCGTTATATCTCCTTTTTGTGCGCTATTATTGTTTTTATTTATTACAATAAGATTATATCCATTAACCAAATGTAATTTTTTACTTCATAATTTAGTGTACATGATTACTTTATTTTGACAAGTCTTATTTGTTTCAATTCATTTTTCAATAACTTCATAAACTTAACAATACTACAAGCATCAATGAATCACTAATTTCCTTGTAAATCAAGGTTCTACATATAAAATTTAAACCAGAAATAAATAGAAACAAATATCACTTTTTCACGATATAATTATTCAATATATTGGCAAGCTTGGGGGTTTATTGTGGTTCAACTGATAAAAAAAGGTGGTCTGAGAGAACGTGCGAATCGTAGCTCAAAATATTCTCAATCTGAAAATAATATCAAGACTCTAGACCCGCATCGTTATAACAATCAACTTCAAGACGCTGAAAAGCAAGCTTTAGTTCCAAGCTCAAACGCTGAAAACAATCAAAATACTAAGCCAGATTAAACATTTTC
The DNA here is from genome assembly GCF_004209125.1 of Acinetobacter sp. WCHAc060033. Classification (NCBI taxonomy): domain Bacteria; kingdom Pseudomonadati; phylum Pseudomonadota; class Gammaproteobacteria; order Moraxellales; family Moraxellaceae; genus Acinetobacter; species Acinetobacter sp. WCHAc060033. The sequence continues at coordinate 96,005 of NZ_SGSW01000007.1, forward strand.
AACACATCTACCCATAAGAAAATTGCGAATAGTAGAAAAAAACTTCCTGACAAAATATCAATATAACTTCCTGATTTTTGGTAAATTGCCTTGATCTTTGGGATTGACATAATCAGCATCAATAAACTAAAAACGAAAAAAGTTTGAATCGGAATAATCACAGCCAACTGTGGTTTAAGGTTCATTCCTGCTGTCGAACTCAAAGCCAATGAAAATACACTACTGAAATAAATCACAATTTTGGGATTGGCTAAGTTGGTATATAAGCCCAATAAGAAATAATTTTTGGGCTTTTCTTCAATCTGACCATCAAGATTTGTACTTTGTTTTAATGATGCAATTCCGCCTTTCAACATGCCGTAGCCCATTTTTGCTAAAAAGAATCCACCAATAAGCATCAGAACTTGCTGAATCCATGGCCATTGTTCAAGTAATACGGTAAAACCCAATAGCGTTAACGCAACCCACACCACAACACCGACAGAAATGCCTAAAATAATTTTTAATGTATTGGCACGTGAGGTCGACGCAGCACTTTTCGCAACAAGTAGTACATCTGGGCCTGGACTGAGTTGAGCAATAAAGTGTAATGCGCAAATGGTCAGTAACATTGACATAATAAATACGAATAATCTTAAATCATCAACGCAATATTATACTGTTTGATCAAATCAATAGTGAGAATTCACAGTGTTTTAAACATAAAAAAATGCAAAAAAAAAGCTGAATCATGAGATTCAGCTTTAAAATTACGACAAATATTATTTTTTATTGACATCTTTAAATTCAATTTGCTTATGTTCTGGTTCAACTTCATGCGCCTCTCCATCAATAATGGTTGACCCACGATTGTTAGGATTGCCTGACTGTTGATTTTGCATATCTTGCATTTGACGCATTAAATCTGCAAATGGGTTTTGACCTTGAGCACCGCCCATGTCACCCATATTGCCCATGCCACCCATCATATTGTTCATCATGGCTTGCTGTTTCTTCGCCATGAAGCTCATGCCTGCTTTTTTAATCATGTTTTGCACAGGTGGAAGTAACATTAACAATGCCAATACATCGGTAATTAAACCTGGAATCATTAAAAGAATGCCTGCAAAAGCTGTTGCCATTTTTTTGGCAATCGTAGGATCATTCCCCATCATTCCTGTCATTTGCATTTGTTGCAATTGCGGCATAATGGTTGCTGTACTTGAACGCAATAAATTTAAACCAATGAAAAATGCAATCAAGAACCAAAAGAAAACGTACCAACCACTGGTAAATTGAGCAACCCCAATCCAAACAGCGATTTCAAGAATAGTACCAATCAAAATAATAGGAAAAAGTTTCATCGAAACAATGCATCTCAAAGATTAAATAAAATTTAGTATGAAAATTATATGAAAAATATAAATTTCATTGCTTTATCTTTTATATGGGCATTTCAAAACTTTTAAAGGGCTTATTTTAGTTTTTCCGCTTTTTATTGCTTTTGCCATTCGTTTTCAGTGGTTTTATAGAACAAATACAATGCCGTCACGGTACCGATTGGAAATAAAAATAATAGGATTACTGCAATAAATTTGGATATATTTCGTCCTCGCGTCGAACCTTGTGCAGATTCATTTGAAGCAACGAAATGTAAATACATCATCCAACCGAATAAAACCAGTAAGACTAAAAAGACCAACAAAGCATCAAGATCGAACTTACTCAATATGCCAAAACCTAGAAAAATCAAACCTAAGCTATAGATCAAAGCAATCATTCGATGAATCCAATACACTTCTTTATTTTTAATATTCATCTCAGCCTAAATCATTTGAATCCCAATACTTTGCACGGCGATTATACAATGCCTATAAATTTCTACTTACATTTTATTTTTGGAATCATATAATTGATTCAATATTTACGATAAGCAGTATTATGCCTTTAATTATTGGAATTGACCCAGGTTCACGCTTAACTGGTTATGGCATCATTGAAAAAGATGGTCAAAAACTCACATTTGTTGATGCTGGAACAATTCGCACTGAAACCACTGAAATGCCTGAACGTTTAAAGCGTATATTTGCAGGTGTAGATCGTATTGTTAAATTTCATGGACCAACAGAAGCTGCTGTAGAACAAGTGTTTATGGCGCAAAATCCCGATTCTGCATTAAAACTCGGGCAGGCACGTGGTGCTGCGATTGCGGCTTTGGTCAATTTAGATCTACAGGTGGCTGAATATACAGCCCGTCAAATCAAACAATCCGTTGTAGGTTACGGCGCTGCGGACAAAGAACAAGTGCAAATGATGGTCATGAAATTACTGAATCTTTCAATTAAACCACAACAAGATGCAGCTGACGCACTTGCCGCTGCCATTTGTCATGCACATGCTTCGGGCAGTATGAGTAAACTTGCTGTATTAAATGCTTTAGGTGGGATGGCACGTGGTCGTAGCCGTAATAGCAGTCGTAGACGTTAGTTTTAGCAATACATCTGAAATGCCTAAACTAAATAAGCTGCACTGTCTTTTTTCACTTCACGAATGCTCGGTTGCTTTGAATAGGTTGCAATGAGCATTTTTCCAGAAGTTCGTAAATTTTTCTTCTGTTCAGGATCAATACGAATCAATACCAATTCTTCTGGAATACGTTGATTAGCAATTTCACGACAAATGATGAAATTTTGGTTACGTTCAACCACTTTAAAGTTAGAAAATTCTTTTTGCAGTTTTTCTTTAAAACTTAAATTTTTACCTTCTTTCTTATCACTACCGATCTGCGTATAAATAATCATCAGCACACATGCGGCAAAGACAATTCCAACCACTAGATATTTTTCTAACATTCTATTTTACTCGAATATACTTTTGCTGCGCTTCATTGTAATGGTACACATGCGTTGCATGAATAGGAACAATTTTAGCAATATCATCCTGATAAATTTGTTGAGTTCCTGAATAATGGATTTCAATATCATATAAACCATCATGTTCGGTGTCTAAAAAACGATAATCACCTTGGGTATTATATATTTTGTCGCTGCCTGTCACTTCATTGTCATTACTAATTTCGGCAACTTCAAATTTATTCATCTTCGGATTTTCATCAAACGGAGTAATAAATAATTTTGTATGAGAATAGCCTTGTCGACTATATTCTTGTTCTTCAACATAACCTTTAATTTCAGGTCCTACCTTGCGAATATTTTTAATGATGTCTTCAACAGGATATGGTTGAAAATTAAAATCACCTTTAAACCAACCATTTTCATCTAGGCTTCGACTGATTAATTCAAATTTTCCATTTTCATTTTTTCTAAAAAGATAAAACTGTGTAAATGTTGCACATACTCCACAAAATTTAAGTCGAGCATCTTCTTTATCAATTAATATTTCTGTCGTAGAGATCAAATAACGAGCTTCATTTTGTACATTTTGAAAAGTTTTAGCTGGACTAAAAACGATGACAGCATCATCATTTTCATCTATCCCTACTTCACTGGCATTTTTAATCCCAACATATTGAACTTTCTCATGCTCAAGTTCAGGAATTTTGACGTATTGAATATCTTTCTGATAAAACGCCATCATCACCGTTTTAAAATCTAAATCTTTCAATACAATGACATTATTTTTCTTCTCGATTTGAGTTGAAATTGGTTGTGCTATTGCTGATGGGCTAATAGCACTGATCAAAATTAATACCAGTAAAATTTTATTTATCATAAATAAGCATTATTCTTATCATTCATTTTGGATTTTAACATAATTTACAACTTGATAAACTGCCTCATTCATATGATGTGCTTGTAAACCTCGCATACCTTTTTGCGCCAAATAATCTCCTGCAAGCGCATGTAAAGTTACAATTTCATGTAGGTGAATTTCATCAGAAAACTGAGCTTTTAGACTAGCGATCATCCCTGCCAATACATCACCCATTCCACCTGTTCCCATGCCTGCATTACCAGCGGTACAGATCCACAATTGATCTTCGAGAGTTAAGCTTCCTGCACCTTTAAGCACCCATTGACCTGAGTATTTTTCTTGAAGCTGATGAATAGCTTGTACTCGATCATTTTCTATTTCCGCTACAGAACAATTAAGTAACTTCGCAGCCTCACCTGGATGCGGCGTTAAATAAGTTTCCGCATGTAATTGTAGCGGTTGCTCTGCCAAAAACCATAATGCATCGGCATCTAAAACTATTTGCAAATGCTGAGTCGCATGTAATGTTGTTTGAATTGGATGGAACCACTGCTCAAATTGCTGTTTGGCCCAATCATCACGACCAAGCCCCATACCAAAACAAACAGCATCTACATGATTCAATAGAGCAGTAATGTCTGATTCATTTAATGCATTAATATCACGCAACATAATATTTGGTGAGCGTGACAAAATTGCAGTATGGTGTTTTGCATCACATGCAATCGTGACCTTCCCTGCACCTGCGCTAAAGGCGGACTCAGCTGCCATCATCACCGCACCACCCATTTCGGCATGACCGCCCACCACTAAGACATGTCCATAACTACCTTTATGACCAAAGGCTCGACGCTGTGGTAACTCAATCTCAGTTGGAGAAAGTTGTGCAATTGCTTTCAATTCTTGGTCTTTAGGAATAGCAGAAATCACTTCAATTTGACCTGAATATTCTTTCCCTTGCCCCGTGAATAGCCCTGCTTTTAAACCTAAAACTGTAAAAGTCTGATCTGCTTTAATGGCAATCGGTAAAGGCTGTCCTGTATTGGCATTCAAACCACTTGGAATATCAATAGCAATTTTCAAACCTGATTGAGCATTAAATTTTTGGATAATACCTTGCCAAGACTCATCTAAATCACGATTTAAGCCTATGCCAAATAATGCATCGATATGGCAATCAAACTGTTGTGTAATATAGAAATGCTGATGTATTTTCACTTGATTTAACTGAGCAATATGCATCGCAGACTTTAAATCAGTTGAGTGTCCTGCTTCCGCCGAATAAATTTCAACCTCATAACCCGCTTGTTTTAAATAACTTGCAAGACAATAGCCATCCCCTGCATTATTTCCAGCGCCACACCAAACTGCGATTTTATCGATTGGACGTACTGAATCTAGTGAATGATGACTTTGAAATTGCTGAATTAAACGCTGTGCAATTGACCATGCAACCTGTTGCATCAGTCCAAATGAACTATTTTGCTGTGCAAACCAACGACGTTCCCATGCTTGAATGTCATGGCTATGATAAACTTGTTGATGCATGATCTTATTCATTGTCTTATGCATAGTCCTGTCCCTTTTTCTCAAATTTTATAGCGCATTCATCTACTATGTCAGCAACTTCAACTACACCATCCATTCCATTGCAACAGCTTGATCTTCAAGAGTTAAAAACTTGGATCAAACAACAAGCTTTGCAACTTGGCTTTGCTGATTGTGTCATTGCTCGTCCAGATGCTCAAGCTGAATTACCACGATTTAAAGAATATTTAAAACGTGGCTATCACGGCGACATGAAGTTTTTAGAAGAAAATTTAGAAAAGCGTGCTGATCCAACTTTATTGGTACCAGGAACTAAAAGCATTATTTGTGTGCGGATGAATTACTTGGTTGAAACACCTAAACCTCGCTATGTACCTGATGAACCCAATTCAGCGATTATTGCGCGCTATGCGCGTGGGCGTGACTACCACAAAGTCATGCGTGGGCGATTAAAAACATTAGCGTCGATCATTCGTGAGCGGACTGGTGAGTTTGAATCACGCCCCTTTGCAGACTCTGCACCTGTATTTGAAAAGTCTTTGGCTGAAAATGCAGGCATGGGATGGACAGGCAAACATACTTTATTGATTCATAAAAAATCAGGCTCTTTTTTTGTATTGGGTGAATTATTTACCTCACTGGAACTGCCCTTTGATGAGCCTGCAACGCATCATTGTGGTTCATGTACGGCATGTATCGACATCTGCCCGACCCAAGCCATTGTCGAACCTTATATGCTCGATGCGCGAAAATGTATCGCTTATCTCACCATTGAATATAAAGGCATCATTCCAGAGGAATTACGGCGTGGTATTGGTAATCGAGTCTTTGGTTGTGATGACTGCCAGCTGATTTGCCCTTGGAATAGCTTTGCCAAAAAGGCATCGATTGAAGATTTTAATCCGCGTCATGGCTTAGATGATGTAAGTCTATTAGATCTATGGCAATGGGATGAACAAACCTTTCTTGATTGTACTGAAGGCAGCCCAATACGTCGTACAGGTTTCCAAAGCTTTAAGCGAAATATTGCAATTGGGCTGGGAAATGCACCATTTTCGCCACAAATTATCCAAGCATTGCAACAAAATAATCCACAGCATGATCATGTTGTGCAAGTCCATGTTGATTGGGCGATTGCAGAACAATTAGCCAAGAAGCCATAAATTCAAAGCTTTTGAATGGTCATTTATAACTTATTCTTAAATTACAAGTTCATGACAAAGTTTTCAAAATTTTAAAGTTTTAATGACCAAGAGTCTGAAGTTTATCTTTTTAAAAATTAAATATTGTTAGTAAATTTACATAAAATAGTGCAACTTCGCAAGTATATTCACAATTTTACTTTTCCATTTAATTAAACTTTTTTATCGTAAGATACCATTATATTTGGACATTTTTGCCCTTTGGAATTGGCATGATTTCTGTATGATAAACACATAGATCATAATTATCACGGATTTGAACCATGACTGTACGCAATGACTGGACTCGTGAAGAAATTCAAGCTTTATACGAGCAACCATTTCTTGACTTGGTATTTCAAGCGCAACAAACGCATCGTCAACATTTTGATGCCAATACCATTCAGGTCAGTACACTACTCTCAATCAAAACAGGAAAATGCCCTGAAGATTGTAAATATTGTTCTCAATCTGCGCGTTATGATTCAAAACTTGAAGCTGAAAAACGTATCGCGGTTGATAAAGTAATTCGTGAAGCCAAAGAAGCTCTAGAATCAGGTTCATCACGTTTTTGTATGGGCGCTGCATGGCGTAATCCGCATGAGCGTGATATGCCTTATGTCTTGGAAATGGTACGTGAAGTTAAAGCACTTGGCTTAGAAACATGCATGACCTTGGGTATGCTCAACCAATCTCAAGCAGAACGCTTACACGAAGCTGGTTTAGACTATTACAACCATAACTTAGATACTTCTCGTGAATATTACCCAAATGTGATCAGTACACGTACTTATGATGATCGCTTAAATACACTTGATCATGTACGCAATGCAGGCATGAAAGTATGTAGTGGCGGTATTGTCGGTCTAGGTGAAAACCAGAATGATCGTATTGGCTTATTGCTTGAGTTGGCGACTTTAGCCGTACAACCTGAATCTGTACCAATCAACATGCTCGTACCTATTGAAGGCACACCTTTGGCTGATGTTGAAAAACTTGATGTAACAGAATGGATTCGTACCATTGCTGTTGCACGAATCATTATGCCGAAAAGCTATATTCGCCTGTCTGCGGGTCGTGAATCATTGTCAGATTCTGATCAAGCTTTGGCATTTATGGCAGGGGCAAACTCATTGTTTAGTGGTGAGAAATTATTGACTACGCCAAATGCTGGCGATGGACGCGATAAGCAACTCTTTAATAAATTAGGTTTAACCGCTGAAAAAGCAAAACCAACTGTTGCTGAACTTTCAATTGATGCAATGGCAAGTTGATCGCCATTTTTGAAATCTGAGTTCGCTTAAACAACACCTCATCTCTCTTCAACTTAGAGATGAGGTAAATAAACCTCACATGTATCCTCTGTATTCACTCAAACCCATCAAACAATCATTACACTATTTTTCTTCTGCATCTGATCCACGATTTCTTGTGTTTTAAATCCTAAACGCCAATACAACAACTCAAGCACATCCAATTCATCTTGAGTAATAATACGATCATTCCACAAACAAATTTCTGCAACCCCTAAAATACTTAAGCGATCACGCAATAATAATCCTGCAATATCATTCAGAATTTCACCCAGATCAATCGGTTCATCCGAAATTTCTTCGAATAAGTCCAATTCATCTTTAGACAATACACGCTCAAGAATTTGATAACGAACATCAAGTTGATTGGCACTATTAATCTGCTGTACATGCAATAGAGCATCAATCAAACGAACAATCTGTGGTTTAACCGTTTCAAGTGATGATGGTGTATGCATCGGCAATAAATGCAACTCTGCTTTTACTCGCTCAATTAACAAAGCATCTAGCAAGCCAATTTCACCATCTTCTTGGATAATTTTCGCCAATTTAGTGACAAATTGACGTGCACTGGTCGCAGGCATATTACCTAAACTCTCACATGCGTCATGGAAAATTTGAATATGCACACGACCATCCAAATGCAGTAAAGAGTCAATAATAGCGCGGCTCACTTCTGCATTTGATGGAATGAATTCACGATACTGACGGATCATCAAAATTGCGACCATCACCTCACGTGAACCGGTTGCCGTTTGCATCGCTCTTTGAATTAAATCTGGACGCTCAATTTGACAGCGTACTTCTGGATTTAAGGGCTTAATCGCATCATTTAACGCAAAACTAATTGGAGATAAACGCAATAATGGCAAAGGTTGTGGTGACACCCATGGGTTATACACTTCACTCGTTGACTCATCCAAGGGGCGTAATAGACTAAATAAAGGTTGGCTTCGTAATTTTTTTAGATTTTCCAATTGTAAATCTTGCAACAATGTCGGGTTCAGTTCATAGATTCGCTCTTCAATACTTGGATGTGTATTTAGCCAACTTTGTGGTCCCAATGAGTTTGCAAAACACATATGTGCAATAGATTCTGAATATTCACTATGAATTTGTGAACCTGCATGATGCACATAAATTCTTAATAAAGTTTGTACATTGGCATTATTAAGCAATAATTTTTTAGTTTTATAATCATTATAAAAAGTTCGACCACCTAAAGTAAAATATTTAATCAAGCGGTTGATTAAAATCCCCATACTTCCCAACAGCCAAATTACCCCACCGATTGCGACAAAACTTGTTTCAAAACGATGTTGCTTCCCTTTGGTTTGGTATCGCTTAAATCCTTGCTTGGTGAATTTACTGCCTAATTGGCTAAATGTAATCAACCCACTAAACAAAATTTTCAGCCGAGTATTTTCACGCACTTCACCTGATAAAATTTGATTAAACTCATGTCCCAACAAACCATAAAGTTCTAATTCATCTAAATTTTGTAAAGCTCCCCACGTCAAAATAATGACCGTATCACGCGGATGAAAGCCCGCTGTTAATGCATTTACACCCACTTCATCAGGCAATACATATAAGGTCGGCGCATCAATCTCGAATGTTTCAGCAAATTTATCTGCCAATTTTAATGCAACACTTTCTTCAGGCGTGCTTTCGATTTGACTTAAACGACGAGCTTTTAACTGCTTTGCAAGGGAATGCCCACCAGAGCGAAATACATAAAATTCATATAAAATTGACCATAGAATAATGATCAAGACCAAGCCCACACAATAAGGACTAAGCACATGCCACCAAATCAGTTGAGTCGGATCAATATAGTGGACGAGCAAGCCCAATACCGTATTTAAAATAAAAATAGTCAAAATAACCGCAAGTAAACATGAACTTGCTGACCACAACATATTCTTGTTTTTTAATAAATAGTGACTGACATCGTTCAATGTAAATTCCCTCATTACATTGCAAAATACTGTACAAAAAATACTATAAATCAAAAGTGCATATGAAAAAAGCGGGAGTTCCCCGCTTTTTCATACGAATCAAAATAGAAATTTACATTTCTTCTTTGATGCCACTCAAGTCTACAGATGAAGCATCGATATTCACATCAATATAACCATCTTTTTGCTTTTTCGCTGTATCGCTACGGCTATTTTCAAGATCGATGAGATATTGTTCATCAATATCACCTGTCACATAAATACCATCAAATACAGAACAATCAAACTCTTCTACTTCAGGCACTTTATGGGTTTTAACTGCCGCTTTTAAATCATCCAAGTCTTGGAAAATTAAACGGTCTGCACCGATAATTTCTTCAATTTCTTTGACACTACGATGTGATGCAATCAATTCTGCTTTGGCTGGCATATCGATACCATACACGTTTGGATATTTCACCATTGGTGCTGCTGAAGCAAAATAAACATTTTTTGCACCCGCATCGCGTGCCATCTGAATGATTTCATTACACGTTGTACCACGGACGATAGAGTCATCAACCAACAGTACATTTTTCCCTTTAAATTCAAGTTCAACAGGGTTTAACTTCTGACGTACAGATTTCTTACGTTGCTGTTGACCTGGCATAATGAAGGTACGACCGATATAACGGTTTTTCATAAAACCTTCACGGAATTTCACACCTAACACATTCGCCAACTCTAAAGCAGAAGTACGGCTAGTATCAGGGATTGGGATAACCACATCGATGTCATGCGTATCTCCCCATTCACGAAGGATTTTCTTCGCAAGGGTCTCACCCATTTTCAAACGTGCTTTATATACAGAAATTCCATCAATCGTTGCATCTGGACGTGCAAAATACACATACTCAAAAATACATGGACGATAGCGCGGATTGTCAGCACATTGTTGAGAGAAAAATTCACCATTTGAATTGATAAATACCGCTTCACCAGGTGCAATATCACGCTCTACTTTAAAACCAAGTGCTGTAATCGCAACTGATTCAGAAGCAATAATATATTCTTTTTCACCATTTTCAGTTAAACGTGAACCGTAGATCAATGGACGAATACCATTTGGATCACGGAAGCCAACCAGACCATGCCCTGTGATCATCGCTACTACACCATAAGCACCTTTACAGCGCTCATGCACACGTTTTACTGTGTGGAAAATATCTTCAGGGGTTGGTGTTAAAGATGCACTTTTTTGCAACTCATGTGCAAAAACGTTTAACAATACTTCTGAATCTGAATCAGTATTCATATGACGTAAGTCAGTTTTGAATAAATCTTCATGAATATCTGGCGCATTGGTCAAGTTACCATTGTGTGCCAAAGTGATCCCATAAGGAGAGTTCACATAAAATGGTTGCGCTTCTGCACTGCTTGAAGAACCAGCAGTCGGGTAACGTACATGACCGATCCCATAATTACCCAAGAGCGCACGCATGTGGCGAGTATGGAATACATCACGCACCATACCGTTATCTTTTCTTAAAAAAAGACGTCCATTATGACAAGTCACAATCCCAGCTGCATCCTGTCCACGATGTTGTAACATCGTCAACGCATCAAATAACATTTGGTTCACAGGTGATTTACCGGCTATACCAACGACTCCACACATAACTACCTCGCAGACCAGCTAGGACTAATAAAACGGATTCTTTGTTGAATGTTCTGACTTTTCATCATCTGACGTTTTAGATGATCGATCAACAGATTGCTCAGAAGCACCATCTGGACGGTCTTCTGAATGAATATGATATAATGCTTCATTTGCGGCATCTTTTGAAATTTCAGTTGCCAAAGGTGCAAATGGTAAAAGTGTTTGAATAAATTTGGACTGTTTCCACGTTGGGGAACTTTCTACCCAAGGACCAAGTCCCTGCATAGTTATGAGGACGATGAAGAGACCTTTCAAGGTGCCGAGAGCACCACCCGCTAAACGGTTTAAAGGTCCAAGTTTTAATGTCTTTAAAATTCTATTTAATAATGCAGTTGCTAACCAAGTTAAAACAATAATGACCAAGACAATAAATGCAAATGCTGCAATTTTTTGCACCACAGGATCCTGACTGAGTGCAGACATGGAAGGCGCGATGATATTGGCATATTTAGCACCCACAATCAGTGCAAAAATCCATCCTATCAAGTTCGCAAAGGCTTTAACAAATCCTTGTCGCAAACCGTTTAGCCCTCCGATGAGCAGTAAAATCAGTATAATTATGTCTAAGGTATTCATTTTAAGTCATAGCATCAACACAGTCTTTGATCAGCGTAGGACCAGTATAGATCATCCCACTATAAATTTGTACAAGGCTCGCCCCTGCTTGTTGCTTGGCAACAGCTTGCTCGCCTGACAAAATCCCGCCCACACCAATTAATGGAACTTGACCTTTTAATTTCTTCGCAAAAGCAGCAAGACAGGCTGTGCTTTTTTCAAATACTGGTGCGCCAGATAAACCACCTGCTTCATCACCACATGGCAAACCTTCCACGCCTTCACGTGACAAGGTTGTATTGGTCACAATCAAACCATCAATTTTAAATTGCAATAATTGTGAAGCGATAAAATCAATATCTGAAGCCTCAAGATCTGGAGCGACTTTAAGTACCAACGGTACATAATGCTGAAACTCTTCAGCCAATTCTAATTGACGATTTTTGAGAGTTTCGAGTAACTCTGTCAAAGCATGACCGCTTTGTAGAGAACGTAAATTTTTGGTATTTGGTGAAGATATATTCACGGTGATATAAGATGCGTAGTTATATACTTTTTCTAAGCAAATCAGATAATCAGAAACAGCATCTTCGACAGGTGTTGACGCATTCTTACCGATATTAATTCCTAGAATACCTTTGAATTTAGATGCTTTGACATTCTCAACCAATTGATCAACGCCATCATTATTAAAACCCATACGGTTAATAATGGCTTTGGCTTGAGGAATACGGAATAAACGAGGCTTTGGATTACCTTCTTGTGGTTTTGGAGTAATCGTACCAATTTCGATAAAACCAAAGCCTAAACCTGCTAAGGCATCGATATAAGCACCATTTTTGTCGAGACCTGCGGCTAAACCAACTGGGTTTGGAAACTCAATTCCCATACAAGTGACAGGTTTTGTAGCTACAGTTTGACGCATTGCACCCAGTTTATGGGCAGATTTAAGCATGGACAATGTAACTTCATGTGCACGCTCTGGTGCTAAAGAAAACAACAAAGGGCGAGCAAGTGAATACAACATAGCTATAAAAGTCTACTGCTTTTTAAGTTGCCACATTATAGGCACAGTATGCTAAAAAGGCTATGCTTCTACTCGGTTTATTTTCACCACTACTGAACTGTCGCTGTTAATTTAATCTGACCACCGTCTTTCATCAATTCCAATTTTTCCAGACTCACGCCCATTTGTGCAATTTGCGTCAAAAAGTTTGCTAGTACCGCATAATTCTGATGTGATGCAACAATTTGAAACTGCTCACCGACCTGTTGCGAAGCGACAGAAATCCCTTGTTGTTGTGCAACTCTTTGGATTTTATCGGCAGTCGTCAGCGCCAAATCATCGGCAGGTTTCATGGTCACAACATTACTTTGCATCCACACCACAAGATCTTTCATTTCATTGAGACGAACTTGCTGCTTTTCTGCTGCTTTATGGGTAGACCACAAAGCTGAACCAATCGCGACAACAATCAAAAAAATACTGGTAAAAATCACCATCACACGTTCACGAGTGGTCATTTTTTCTAAATTTTCAGATGCTTTCTCAGACCATGCATCCAATCGGTTTTGAAAATTTTCCATGCTTTTCATTATTGTATCTTCACCAAACCGACAACAGAGCCACCCTGTGTCTGAACATTGCCCAATTCCGCCTTAAAGCCTTGCTGATTCAATTGTGTTACCAAGGTTTGTAAAGCATCAGATGACTTCGCCACTAAGTCCATATTTAAAATAGCGGTATCATAATTGACACGATTGGCGATAATTTGATGTTGCATCAATATTGGGCCAACACGGCTTAACAATTGCAAAGCTTGTGTATTTGCACCCTGACTCAGTGCCAATTTATTTTTAAACTGGCGCTCTACAGATTCCTCGGTAATACGCTGTTCATTTGGAAACCAATTTTTATATTGGTCTACTGCGATCAATGCCGTTTGATCTGCCAATTTTTTTAACTTAAACCAACGCAATCCATCATAGCTGAGTTGCACAACAATTAGTGCTACAAGAAGAACCGCACAGGCTTGCCAATAACGCGAAACACCTTCATTGCTTTGTTTAGCTTTAGGCAACACATTATAAGGATGCTGTTTTGGCTTTTTCAGCTCAGTGAATTGATAATTAAATGACTCACGCTGATTCGTTTCTGCAATAGCAAACAGACTAGACACTTGTTCACTGGTTAGATCACTGTGTTTATATAGTTTTTCACGATCTGCAAAATCTAGATATAGACCAAGATCATCTATCGAATTTCCCAACCATTCATTTTCACGAACAAGTAACTGACCATTGATATTGGCAAGAATGGTTTGCCCTGCTTCAGGCACAGGAAGCATTAAAAAATCAGGCAATAACGAGACAATTTTTAATGGAATCAATGACAATGAATGCTGCATCGTGGTTACAGCATGATGATTAATCCCCAATACAGACACTTGATCAGGTTGTTGAAAATGTGAAAACACTTTCATCTGGTCAATCGGCATGATCACATATTCTTCAAGTAAATATTTAAGACCATCCACACCCAATTGTTTATATTGTGCTTTGCTAAATTTTTGTTGAAGAATTTGCACTTCACGACTTGGAAAGAAAACAACCGCTTCCTCTCCTTGGTAAAGTTTAATGTCCTGTATTAATTGTTCTAGACTCGAAGAAGTCGTCCAATCTGTTCCTCGAGACCATTGCCAAACCCCATTGGCTTCAGGCATCCATAAGTACAACATTTATCGTTTTCTGCTCAGTTCTTTTAACAATGCTTTTATACAGTCGGAATAAAGGCTTTATTTTGTGTCGATAGACCATTTGCAATCACTGTTTGCTCATAAATTCGAGCTTCAGCCAAGGCAAAAGGATTGAAATTTTCATGTGTTAACTGTTCTGCGATATGCCCAACCACATTCATATGACAGACCACCACAATACGTTCAAATGGTAATTGTGACAACCATTCTATTGCAAGTTTTGCATCATCATCAGGTTTAATCTGATCACAAATCAATACTGATACATGTGGGAAATGCTTTTGGATATGTGCCAAAGTTTCTTGCGCACGTAGTAATGGACTGACAATAAAAACATCAGGATTCACATTTTCTTTTACAAACTCAGCAGTTTGTTCAGCTTGCTGATGTCCACGTGGTGTTAACGGACGTTTACTATCAATCCCATCCGTAGCAGGAGAAGCCTCACCATGACGAACTAAAGTCAGTTGCATAAATTTTCCTTTTCAATATCGCACAGATTATAACGAGGCTTTATGACAAATCCATTTTAAAATTAACAAAATATCAAAATAATGTGGATGAATGCCTATACTTCATGATGTGGAAGAACAAACTCAACATCACTACGATGACCATTTTTCATCAAAGATACCGCAATATTTAGAGGCGGCGCACCTTCAAAAATGACTTCATACAATGCTTGAGTGATCGGCATATATACATCTAACTCTTTAGCACGTGTATTCACTTGGACAATCGTATTAATCCCTTCCGCAGTTTGCCCTAATTCTTTGGTCGCCTGATCTAAAGTTTTCCCAGAACCCAAAGCAAAGCCCACTTGGTAATTACGGCTTAGTGGACTATTACAGGTTGCAAATAAATCACCTACACCAGATAACCCTAAGAAAGTTAATGGATTCGCACCTAGCTTCACCGCAAAACGACTCATTTCCGCCAAAGCACGGGTCAAAATCATACTCTTGGTATTTTCACCAACTTTATATGCTGCCGCCATACCCATTGCGACTGCATAAATATTTTTTAGCGCACCACCCAATTCAACCCCATGTACATCATCACTGCCAAACACACGGAACAAAGCACTGTGTAAAGCTTGTTGAACTGCATAACGAACCAGTTCAGAATCACTGGCAATTACAGTACCTGCGGGTTGACCTGCGACAATTTCTTTGGCTAAGTTCGGTCCAGACAATACACCATAAGGCACTTCTGGCAATTCTTCACGAATGATGTCACTCATAAAACTAAAGGTTTTTGCTTCAACACCTTTGGTTAATGATACAACTGCTTGAGCGCTAATAAATGGTTTAATCTGACGTAAAACATCACGGAAAGAATGACTTGGAATGGCAACCAGAATAATGTCACGATCACAAACAGCTTGTTCCAAATTCGAAACAGCACGCAATCCATCTTCAAGTTTAAAATCTGGTAAATAACGTTTATTCACATGAGTTGCATTGATTTCTTTGGCAATCGCTTCATCACGAATCCAAATCATGGTGTCGCAACCATTACGTACCGCTGTATTTGCCATTGCAGTACCAAAGCTTCCACCACCAAGCACGGTGACACGTAATGCTGTTTTTTTATCTATAGCAACAGGTTCAACCAAATCTTTAAACTGTAAATCTGACATTATTTTTATCCCAAAACTTTTAGCAATTTTTTAAACGAAGAATAATTAAATTTCTAACGATCTTTTGAAAAACAGTATCATCTTTTTTTCACGATACTGCTATTTTCAACTTAACACGTAACAACCGCTATTTTGTCCAAAAATGAACATAAGGTTGAACATCTATTTCCGCACGAGGCGCAATTACTTTTGCTGCCGTACCGACATAGATCACCCCAGAGATTAAATCACGCTCTGCCAAACCCAATGCTGACTTTAATAAATTCGACTCAACCACTGCTCCACTACGCCACATGGTAGCAAAGCCCTGCGCTTGCATCGACAAAAGGAAATTTTCAATCGCTGCACCTGAACTTAAAGTCTGTTCAAACAATGGAACTTTAGGATGATCTTGAAATTTGGTTACTGCCAATACGATAATTGGTGCACGGAAAGGATGGTGTTTAACGCGCTCAATTTGCGCCGCATCCATCTCACCCAAATCTTGAACAGCTTGCGCCAATAACTCACCAAATGCCTCACGTTGCTCACCTTCCACAACGATAAATTGCGTCGGTTTTAAACGATGATGATCAGGTGCTGTTAATGCGGCATGAAAAGCAATATTCAATTGATCATGTGTAGGTGCAGGCTCAACCAAATGTCCAATAGATTGTCTTTGGTGAATATTGTCATGTACTGCTTGAAAATTTGATTCCGACATTGACCGATTATCTAATAAAGTTCATTTGTCTCAAGAGTACCACACTCTAAAAAGATTACGCTATCCTGACAAATGTTAAATTCACTTGTCCCAATTCATTCACAGTAAAACCATAAGAAAATGCAAATTTTTACAAGATTTCCTATATTTAGTCTAAACATTATGCTCAAATATTATAAATACTGTTGCATATTTAAATAGGAAACAAGATGAAAAAAATTTCAGCAATTACATGTTCATCTAGCATCGTTTTTGTTTTAACAGCGTGTACATCAAATCCTACAAAAACACTCGCAATCCAAAATGCCAATAACCAATACGAAGTTACTGGCTTGGGTAAAAGCCAAGTGATTGCTAAAAATAATGCGATTACTGCGGCCAACAGTACCTGTGGTAAAAAAGCAGCACCAATCTTAGTCGACGAAAAGAATGAGTACAATGGTGCATTAAAAGGTGTATTTGATGAACAGACTGGAAAAATGATCACTGCTGCGGCAGGTGTGATTGGCTCAGTAATTGGTAAGAGTAATGGTATTGAAAAAGATACAGACTACCAAACCAAGTTAACGTTTACATGTAAAGCGAATTAACTGATGTTACGCAGTAGCATTAAAAACTTATTTTGATCTCAATGAAATTTGATACGCGTTAACGTCATCCGCAACGTGTTTGAGGCAGGACTACATCTATAAGTTAATGTTTCTGCGAGTTATCAATCAAAAGGTGGTAGTTGACGAGTTTTGCGGTGAGAAGCGAAGCTTCGCAAGATGGTTTCCTTGCGCAGTTTCACTGCTCATTTTGCCGAAACAAAAGTGTGGTCGAGCCGAAGGCTTACCACTAAATCTAAACTTTGGATGTAAGACTCCGCCAAGTAAGTTTTAAAACGATTCTGTTCTTTTGAAGTGCGTAACATCAGTAATTAATACTGACAGATAAAAAATCCCCTTAGATCAAGGGGATTTTTTATCATTACAATGAATAATACGTTAAATTAACAATAACCTTCCAAACGAGTTAATGGTAATTTTTGACCAATCGCTTTCTCAATGGTTGGTAAATTAAATGCATCATCTTCAGATAAGAAACTAATACTCACACCCTGAGAACCTGCACGACCTGTACGACCAATACGATGCACATAATCATCTGATTGCTCTGGCAAAGTGAAATTCACGACATGTGAAACACCATCCACATGAATACCACGTCCTGCGACATCCGTTGCGATCATGATGTTATGCTTACCATTTTTAAATTGGTCGAGCATTTTAATGCGTTTATCTTGCGCAATCTCACCAGACAACATCACCACTTTATAACCATCTGCTTTTAAATGGTCATAAAGTTTACGAACTTGGTCACGACGGTTGGCGAAAATCATGACTTTTTCAATCGGTTCATCCGCTAAGATTTCACGTAGTAGACGATATTTATCTTTTTTCTCAACCACATAAACACGCTGTTCAACATCAGCATTGGTTTTCTTTTCAGGCTCAATCTCAACCGTTACAGGTTCAAACAACCATTGTTGCGCCAGATTTAAAACATCATAACTAAATGTTGCAGAGAACATTAAAGTCTGACGTTGTTCCTTACGTGGTGAAAAACGCACAATACGCTTCACCGATGGAATAAAGCCCATGTCCAATAAACGATCGGCTTCATCAATGACTAAGAATTCAATTTGATCAAGCCAAACTTCTTTTTGTTCTGTGAAATCAATCAAACGACCTGGTGTCGCCACCAAAATATCAACAAAACCTTGATCTAAATGTTTACGTTGCTTATCAAAATCTACGCCACCGACCAATGTCACAACATTGAGGTTACTAAACTTTACTAAATCTTTTGCGTCATTTTCGATCTGGATCGCAAGTTCACGTGTCGGTGCAAGAATCAAAGCACGCGGTTCACCACGGAAACGTTGTTCTTTTACAGGGTTAGTTAGCAAATCATTAATAATACTGACTAAAAAAGCGGCAGTTTTCCCCGTACCTGTTTGCGCTCGACCAATTGCATCATGACCTGCCAAAGTATATTTCAATACTTTTTGTTGAATCGGGGTCATTTCTTTAAACCCTAAAGCATCAATCGCTTGTTTAAGTTGCGGATGTAAATTAAGGGTTTCAAAACCTGATGACATAAATACGAGCTCTAACTGTAGGCACTTTAAATTGCGACCATTATAAACAAAAAACGCCCCAATTTATAAAAAATTGGAGCGCTACTTAAATTTTTAAAAATTTAAGATTAGTCTAAAGGCTGAACTTCTTCAGCTTGAAAACCTTTTTGACCTTGAACTACGCTGAATTCAACGCGTTGACCGTCACGAAGTGAACGGTGACCATCACCTTGAATAGCACGGAAATGAACAAATACATCATCACCGCCTGCGCGTTGGATAAAGCCGAAGCCTTTAGTGTCGTTGAACCATTTAACTACGCCTTGTTCACGAGCTGTCATAAGTTAATCCTCAGTTATAAAGAAAAAGGGACCACCCGGTGTTGCAAACAGCAGAGTAAACAAAGTTTTAAAATATTTTGTAATTTCAAAGCTTGTAATCATTCTGTAAAACTATTAACAAAATCCCGGTTACATCCATTTGTAATAGGGTTAAAAACAACAATTGTTTCTGATAAATCCTAAATACGCGATGAGCTTAACATGGGTTTATGACAATTAATAGAATTTTTTTTGATAATTATTTTCAATTTCAAGACTAATTTTTAAACAAGCGCATATATTGATTTTTATTTCGAAGGAATTCGATAAATAACTTGGGCTATATAACGAACTTTGTTAGAATTTTAGCCCTTACATTATGGTGTATGTTTGAAATACGAATGACTGAGCTTTTAGCGAATGAAATACCTGTAGAAATAGACAGTATGGGTAAACCCTGTCCAATGCCACTATTGATGTTGAAAAAACAACTCAAGAAAAGCAATGGTAAACAGTTGTTACTTTTAAAATCCTCAGACCCACATAGTGAGATCGACATCACTCGATATTGTGAGATTCACCATATTTCATGTCAATTGACTAAAGTTTCTGTGCAAGAATTCCATTACTTAATTGAATCTTAAATATTTTCGTTTAAAATTCATTTTTGCAAATTTGCATAAAAATTTACATTTAGATACCCAAATTTCCTTACTTATGTAGACTATTCGAATTAAGATGAATGCATTGGTAATACAACTAAATTCCTATAAGGAGAACTCATGAGTGACAGCAGCAATCAGTTGATGCCCCTGTCCTTGTCTGCACCTGGCGTTAACTTAGGTGCTTATATCAGCACTGTAAATCAAATTCCGATCTTGACAGCCGAGCAAGAAAAAGAGTTGGCTGATCGTTATTTCTATGATCAAGATTTAGATGCTGCAAAAATGTTGGTGATGTCTCACTTACGTTTTGTGGTACATATTGCCCGCAGTTATGCAGGTTATGGCTTGCCACAAGGTGACTTAATCCAAGAAGGCAATCTCGGATTAATGAAAGCAGTTAAACGTTTTGACCCCAATATGGGCGTACGTTTAGTATCTTTTGCCGTACATTGGATCAAAGCTGAGATTCATGAATATGTGATTCGCAACTGGCGTATTGTTAAAATTGCCACAACCAAAGCACAACGTAAACTGTTCTTTAATTTACGTAGTTTAAAAAAGTCGAGCAAGAAACTTACACTTGAAGAAGCAAAATCCATTGCCAATGACTTGAATGTAACACCTGAACAAGTGTTGGAAATGGAAGGTCGTTTAACCGCTTATGATGCTGCTTTTGAAGCGCAAGGTGATGACGATGATGAAGGTTCAACCCATGTTGCGCCTGCATTATATCTTGAAGATAACCGCTACGACCCTGCACGTTTGATCGAAGAAGAAGATTACGAAGAACAAAGTACCAATGCCCTGCATAGCGCAATGGAACAACTAGATGATCGTTCTCGTAATATTCTACAGCGTCGTTGGTTAGATGATGATAAGTCAACTTTGCATGAACTGGCTGCTGAATATAATGTTTCTGCTGAACGTATTCGTCAGTTAGAGAAAAATGCCATGGATAAAATAAAAGTGGCAATGTCATCAAATTAATCTGGCATACTTTTTGATTCATTTTTTAATAAAGGGGCTTATGCCCTTTTATTTTGTTCAAAAATTTATAATACAGGAGTATGAAAGTTTTATTCTGTGTAGATTTAGCCTTATTGATTGAAAAAAATTATGTTATGGTTATGCGCAAATTTATGTAGATGACTGACTGATGTGGATTGCAATTTCAGCATTGAACTTAGCCTTTGCAGTAGCCTTAGGTGCTTTTGGTGCGCACGGTTTAAAAGCACGGGCAACCGAAATCCAACTTTCATGGTGGCATACTGCAACTGATTATTTCTTCTATCATGCACTTGGTCTATTGGCACTTGGAATACTCAATAAAGTTGTTCCTCAATTACCAATTAAACTTAGCTTTATTTTGATTCAGATTGGAATTTTCTTTTTCTGTGGTTCGCTTTATATCATGGCACTTGGCTTACCACGTTTCCTTGGTGCAATCACGCCAATTGGTGGTGCTTTGATGATCGCCGGTTGGCTCGTGCTTGCTTGGAATGCGTTTAAATACGCAAAATAAGTTGATATTTTCAATCTACAATTTGCACACTGAAATGGAATATATATGCAAATTTTCTTAAATGGTGAGCCTCAAGATACCTCTTGCCAAAACCTATTACAGCTCATTCAGGAATTGTCTTTAGAAGGCAAACGCTTTGCAGTAGAAATGAATGAAATGATCATTTCCAAAAGTAAACTCGAGCAAACGCAACTTTCTGACAAAGATCGTATTGAAATTATCCATGCTGTCGGTGGCGGCTAATTCGGCTAAAAATGGGGAAAACCATGCAAGACCTTTCCAATTCATTGAATCACCAAGACTCTCCTCTCATTATTGGTTCACGTACTTTTCAATCTCGTTTGTTGGTTGGAACGGGAAAATATAAAGATATGCAAGAAACGGATTTAGCGATCCAAGCCAGTGGTGCTGAGATCGTGACCGTAGCGATTCGTCGTGTCAATATCGGGCAAAACCCTGATCAACCAAACTTGCTTTCTGTCATCCCACCTGAAAAATACACCATTCTTCCAAATACAGCTGGTTGTTTTGATGCCAATAGTGCTGTGCGTACGTGTATGCTCGCACGTGAACTTTTAGATGGTCATAACCTTGTAAAACTTGAAGTTTTGGGTGATGAAAAAACACTTTATCCAAATATCACTGCGACTTTAGATGCTGCACGCACATTGATTGATGATGGTTTTGAAGTCATGGTGTATACATCAGATGATCCAATTGTCGCACAAGAACTTGAAAGCATGGGCTGTGTTGCCATTATGCCTTTAGGGAGTTTGATTGGTTCTGGCTTAGGTATTTTAAATCCGCATACTATTTCGATCATTAAAGAAAATGCGAAAGTTCCTGTTTTAGTCGATGCAGGTGTCGGTACGGCTAGTGATGCTGCGATTGCAATGGAACTTGGCTGTGATGGTGTGTTGATGAACACAGCGATTGCTGCTGCGCAAAATCCTATTTTAATGGCATCTGCAATGAAAAAAGCGGTTGAAGCAGGTCGTGAAGCCTATCTTGCAGGTCGTATGCCACGCAAACGTATGGCAAATGCAAGCTCGCCTGAAACAGGTTATTTCTTTAAATAATTTTTTATTTATCTTTGTAGTGACACTATTTAGGCTGCTTCGGTAGCCTTTTTAATCAGTCAAATTGAGTTTAAAATAATTCATAAATGACCGAGATCGACCATGATAAAAATAATCACAACACTATGTATCGCCAGTATCCCCTCTTTTTCAATGGCAAAACAAATCCCAACGCAATTGCAAAAATTTGTTCCTCAGCATTGGGAAATTATCACGCAGGCTAATGGTGATTTAAATTCAGATGGATTGATGGATACCGTAGTCATTATACAGCCTAAAAATTATAAAATTTTGAATCGAAAATTATTGGTATTGATCAATAAAGGCAATATTTTACAGCAAATGCTCGTTAAAAAAATTCCAGAATGGACCTATCGTGATGATGAAAATTGTATTGCTGATGCTCTAGATGAGGACAGTGTAAAAATTAATAAAAATCTTTTAGACATAACCTTGCATGGCATGAATAACTGTTCAAATTGGTATGGTGATTCATGGGTATATCGCTTCAAGCTTTCCAATGAACAATTTAGACTTATTGGCTTTGAATATTGGTTTGCATATAAAACTGATGGCAAGGCAACCCGCCATAGTGGTAATTTTCTCACTCAAAAATTAAAAACTACAGTCTATAATGAATTCGATGATCAAGTAAAACCTAAAATAACATGGAAGAAATTATCACCAATATCACCAAACACTTTAGAAAAAATTCAATTTAAAGATGATCAAAACTTTTTGAAACAGATGATAAAATGACAGGCAGATAAAGACTAAACTTATTCCCATAAAAAAAGCACCCTGAGGTGCTTTCAATTCAGATGCTGATCTTAAGGAATCAAACCTTCGTCACGCATCGCAATTTGCACCGATTGACGACCTGCAACTAAATTACGCAATGCCACAATATTTTTAAATGGTGTTAAATCATGATGAATTACATTTGACCAATTTGTGATGACAAACAAATATGCATCCGCAGGACCAAAGCGATCATTGACTAAATAATCGAATTCAGACTCACCCAGATAATCATCAATATATTTCAACATTTTATCAATGGTCGCATAACCACGTACTTTTTCATCTTCAGTAATTTTAGGGTCAAAAAATACAGCATATTCATCATGCAGTTCTGAGTTTAAATAGCCCAACCATTCTAAAACTTTGGCACGACCTAGACCTGATGGTGGAATCAAATCTTGCCCTGCATCATGTTGCGCAATAAAAGGAAGAACTGCAACGTTTTCCGTCAAAATCAAACCTGGATTGATCTCTAAAGCGGGTACGTAGCCTTTAGGGTTAATTTCATAGTAATCAGCCCCTTTTTCTGTTGTATGGGTTTTTAAATCAACACGGACTAAATCAAAATCTACGTTAATTTCATTAAGCAAAATATGGGCAGCTAATGAACATGCACCTGGTGAGTAATATAACTTCATATTTAATCCTTGTTCTATGACTGTTTAAGTTGTAAATGGCTCAATTTTCAATATTTAGTGATAAAACTTAAAAATTGCAAAAGAGCGTAAATCTATAAAATTAGCTACACCTTGAATATTCAATATAATGAAGACTTTTTCAAGTTAAACTTCTTATCTTTTGACTAATAGATGTTTTAACATACCATCTTTAAAGAATGATGAAAGGTATGTCTTGTTTGGTAACAAAAGTAGCTACTCTAAACAAGCTTTGATGAAAGCAGTTTCCATCTTTTTATGCTTAGATACATTTGAAATAGGTGCTAAGTAAATCCTATATCACAACCTAAAGGTGTTTTACGATAAAAAAAAGTAGATAGAATTACAACCAATTAAAATAACTTGCATCACCGCTATATAAATAAGAGTTTTTTGTGTGTGCATGAGGATTAAAGCACTCTTTTCGTTTTAAATTTTGATTAATTAACAAGTTATATAAACATAATTCAAACTCAACAGATATACCTGAAATTTGGTATTTTTATCAGTTTAATGAAATAAATCCAAAATAATCACATTTTTATCATTGGTTGCGTAAAATATGAAACTTAATCTATGATTCATATCAGATTTAAACTCAAACGTATCTAAAAAATGACACTTTAAATATGCGTAAAATAAGCTTTATAGCTACCGCTATAGTGGCATCATTTAAAAAATACAAGCTCCATAGAAAAACCAGCTGGTGAACCAACTGGTTTTTAGGAGAGTTTTCTAGGTTTTAATTTTTAGCTAGATTTTACCAACCAAAACCAATACCTACACCGCCTGAAGCTTCTTCTTTAGTGAAAGCACCACCAACACTTAAGCTAACATTTTCATTCACTAAGCGTTGATAACCGATTGCTACAGCTTGTTCTGAACCTTGGAAACCAGCAGCAACCCCAATACGGTTTTGTCCTTGCAGACCTGCTGTACTTGTTGCCATATTTAACATTGCCGCGCTCATCGCACCTTGACGGTCAAAACGGTCATCCATATTTCGGAAGCTACGTTCTAAACTTTCAACTTTGCTATCTGTATAAGATTTTGCACTTGCTAGTGTATCAACATTACCTTGTTTCATTTGAGAAACATTGACTGCATCAGTATCTGCTGTACCAGCAGCCACATTAGTAATTTGACGTTGGCTTTCTGCAGAACCTACTGAAACTGTGTTATCACGAGTGTTAGTAGACTCATTACCCAAAGTTACTGAGTTTTTCGCAGAAGTTGTAATGCTATTACCGATTGCAAATGCATTATCACCACTCACATTGTTGTTATTACCCAATGCATAGCTGTTGTTGCCTGTTACAGTACTTGGGTCACCGATTGCACCAGAGTGATTTCCAGACACAGTATTTCCAGTACCGATACTAATTGATTGAACACCATATGCTCTAGCACCATCACCCAATGCGATAGATTGAACACCTGTAGATTGAGCACCATTTCCAAGTGCCATCGAAGCTGCACCTGATGCATTTGCTGCCGTTCCAGCGGCTACACTTCCGTTGCCACTTGCCGCTGCACTTGAACCATTGATGCTGATATATTGACCACGCTTATCCATTTCATCATAGACACCTTTGATTTCAGTATCTGTATGTTGATTTGAAGATGTGATTGCATCTTTCTTCGCTTGGTCAGTATAGCCATTAGCATTGCTTTCAGCTGTATTTGCTTTTGAAGTCGCATCCGCTTTTGCTTGTGCTAAAGCATCTGCAGCTTGCTGATCAGCATATTGCTTAGCACTTGTTAAGCTATCTGCAATGGATTGATCTAAGCCTGAAAGCGCTTTATCTACAGCTTCAAAACTAGATCCAACATTGTCATAGCTTTGTCCACGAATGGTAAATGTAGGTGCTGTACCTGTTGCATAATTTGCTCCCCCACCAATCCACGCTTGAGTTTGTGAACTAATATTAGAAAGTTGTGCATAGTTCACAGCATCGTTAGCATTTGTACCCGCAGCCACATTGGTGATACGGCGTTGCGTAGAAGAATTACCGACAGAAACGGTATTGTCTTCATCTGCTACAGAACCAGAGCCTAATGCTACAGCATTGTTTGCAGATACAAAGTTGTTATCACCCAGTGCAACACTGTTGTTACCTATTACAAGGTTCGCATTACCAACAGCAGTACTGTATTTACCAAGTGTGATGTTACCGCCATTTTTAGCTGCCGCTTCAATTGCTGCCAAAGTATCCGCATCAACAACTTCACCATTCAACTTAGTGATGACATCGTTACTGTCTTTTTCAACTTGGACAGTATGGCCATTGATTGTAATAAACGCATCATCTGGATTGTTGACAAATGTTCCTACTTTACCTGAAGCACCTAGCGCACTACTTCCTTTTTTAACAGCAACATTGTATGCGCCGACAGCTGTTGTATTATTTCCAACTGCTGCAGAATTACCACCTAAAGCCAACTTAGTAGAGTCTAGGCGTGTATTAATAGCACCTACACCAGTTTCAACAGCAGTCACTTTTGCATTTGTTTCAAATAATTGAGCGCCAGTCACTGCATCTGAAGAAGTCGCACTAAGATCTGCTTTTGTTAAATTAGTGATTTTTGCAGTTTGAGTACCATTACCTAAAGTAATTGTATCTTTAGCACTTGAGTCGTATTTAACTGCAAGTTCTGGCAAATCGCCAAGATCATTTTGAATTTGATCTTTCAACTGTTTGACATTGACAGCATCTGTGTCTGCTTCACCCGCAGCTAGGTTAGAAATGGTTCTTTCATTTCCTGTACTACCCACAGACAATGTGTTCGCTTTATCAGCAAGAGACCCTGAACCCAATGCAATCGAATTTGCTGCATCTTTCGTTACTGAAGCAGCATTACCTATTGCAATACCATTTTTTGCACCTGTGCTTACAGATGACTGATTCCCCAATGCGATTGCATTTACAGCTTCTGCTTTACTTTCACTACCGACAGAAATTGCATTTTTTGCTGTTGCTGAACTACTCGAACCAATTGCGATTGCATTTTCTTTTGTCGCCTGACTGTTTACACCTAAAACAGTGCTGTTCTCACCAAGTGCTAAGTTATTATGCCCCAAGGCTGTACTTGCGGTGCCGATCGCTGTATTTTTACTTCCTACAGCAGTGCTATATGCACCAAATGAAACACTACCACCATTTTGAACAGCGTTTAGAAAATCTTCTCTCTGAGCAGAGGTTACGGTTACACCATTAATTGCTGTAATGCTATTAGTATCTAGACTTGAAGCAGTCACTGGAATACCATTAATCGATGTAATCTTAGTACCTGCTTTATTCAATCCAATATTTAATTGCGATGATCCTGCCGCACCACCTAGAGCTGTACTTCCTGTTTCTGCTGCATAGTTAAAAGTACCCACCGCAGCACTGAATTGACCTGAAGCTGTATTTAAATACCCAATAGCACTACTAGCTATGCCTGAAGCGTCATTAGATGCACCAAATGCACTGCTAGCCTCATTCGTTGCCTTATTATAATTACCTACTGCACTACTATCCTTGGCAGATGCTGTATTTAAATATCCTAGAGCACTACTATTTTCACCCGTAGCATTATTTGCAACACCAAAAGCACTTCCTAGTTTTCCAGCTGCTGTATTTAAATACCCAATAGCACTACTTGCTTCACCAGAAGCATCGTTTTCACTTCCTACAGCAGTAGCATTTTTACCAGCAGAATTACCACGACCAAATACAACATTATCTGAATAGTTATTACCCTCAAACAATGGATTAACTTGATCAATCCAATCATTTGCTTGTTTTGCATCATCCAATGCTTGTTGTGCAGTCGTTTGAACACTAAATACTTGCCCTACGTTTGCAGCATTTTTACCATCTTCTACAATATCACTTTCTGTACCCGCAACATTTTTGATTGTAGTTCCAGCTGCCCCACCAAGCACGACTTCATCTTTGGTTGAAGATGCATACTGAACTGCTTTGTCAGAGAGGATAGCTATATCACCTGTAAGTTTAGTATCTAAAGTACCGATTTCACCCGTAAGTTTGGTATCTAAAGCACCGATATCACTTGTAAGTTTGGTATCTAAAACACCAATATCACCTGTAAGTTTAGTATCTAAAGCACCGATATCACCTGTAAGTTTGGTATCTAAAGCACCGATATCATCTGTAAGTTTAGTATCTAAAGTATTAATGTCAGCTGTAAGATCTGTTTTTGCCTTGTTCAACTGTTGAACATTTACTGCATCTGTATCCGCTGTACCTTCAGCAAGATTTACAATACGACGCTGAGTTGTAGCATCCCCAACTGAAACAGTGTTAGCTTCTGTCGCCTCTGAACCTGTACCTAAAGCTATAGAACTATCAGCACCAGCAGCTACGATAGCACCGTTACCCATCGCAACAGAATTTTTCGCATTAGCTTGAGATTTAAAACCTACAGCCACAGCATTTGCACCATTAACCGTATTGTTTATACCGAACGCACTACCATTTGTAGCAGCACTTTGAATTGTATTTTCACGACCAAATGCAACAGAACCAACCCCACTTACTTCATTCTGGCGACCAAATGCAGATGCATTTGCAGCATGAATCGTATTGCCTTTACCTACAGCAATACTGTTTTTAGCTGTATCATCTTGGATTTTGTTATTTGTACCAACTGCCATGCTTCCTTGAGCATTTGCAATATTGTTTTTACCCACAGTGAAGCTGTTTACGCCATTTGCACCAGTAAAATATGAATTTAGAGTTGTAACTTTTCCACCTAAATCACTTACTGTTCCTGTCAAAATACCAAGGTCTGTACTTAATCCACCAACAGTTCCTGTCAAAGTGCCAAGGTCTGTACTTAATCCACCAACT
>NZ_SGSW01000070.1:0-13082 GCF_004209125.1 Acinetobacter sp. WCHAc060033
CTGCAATAACCGGGTAATTTGACGGGTGGAAAGATTTAGGATTTCAGCAGCACGGACCTGGGTAATACGATGATCTCGAACGTCTTGCAGAACTGCAAGCCGTTGAATTTCTTTGTCAGACATAGTGATAAGCATCTATATTTATATCCAGTCCATGGTGATAAAAACCATCATAAACTAGACATTTTTATTGGTTAGAATATAGACACTTTAAATGGGTTCTAACATTTTTATTTCGTATAAGGTGTATTATGTTAATTTTAGAAAATCTTCACTACTATTATTTTAAAATAAGCCTTATATCCAAGCATAAAACAAGGTTGTCTAGACTTCTTTTAACAGTAAAGTTATCATAAAACTGAATTTTATTTTTTAGGTAAGTTTATGCATTCTATCCGCATTCGTTAAGACACAACTATTTGCATAGTGACACTATTTTATAATGGTGGGCTTTTGTTGTGTCTTTAAGAATATATGCGGATATATAAAGTAAAAGTATGCTTAATTTATAAGTATGCTTTTAGTGCATAGTTTCCAGTTATAACTTAATTGACTAGCTATTTGTCCACCCTGTGGATGAATAGCTTTTTTTTTGGGAGGACACTGTGATGCTAGCTTTTGTTTTCACCTAAATCCTGTTTGCTGCATAAAAAATTTCAAGAGCTAAACAGGAGTAAATAAAAATGAGTTTAATTATTAAAGCGAGAAACATACGCTTGGATTATGCTGGGCGTGATGTTTTGGATATTGATGAATTGGAAATTCACTCTTATGACCGTATTGGTCTTGTGGGTGATAACGGAGCAGGAAAGAGTAGTTTACTCAAAGTACTTAATGGCGAAATTGTTTTAGCCGAAGCGACATTACAGCGTTTTGGTGATTTTGCACATATCAGCCAACTGGGCGGAATCGAAATAGAAACGGTCGAAGACCGGGCAATGTTATCTCGCCTTGGTGTTTCCAATGTACAAAACGACACAATGAGTGGCGGAGAGGAAACTCGTGCAAAAATTGCTGCCGCATTTTCCCAACAAGTACATGGCATTCTAGCGGATGAACCAACCAGCCACCTTGATCTCAATGGAATAGATCTACTTATTGGTCAACTTAAAGCATTTGATGGAGCATTACTTGTTATCAGTCATGACCGATATTTTCTTGATATGGTTGTAGACAAGATATGGGAGTTAAAAGACGGTAAAATTACGGAATATTGGGGTGGTTACTCGGATTACTTGCGTCAAAAAGAAGAAGAGCGACAACACCAAGCCGTAGAATATGAGCTGATGATGAAGGAACGGGAGCGATTAGAATCTGCTGTGCAAGAAAAACGCCAGCAAGCTAATCGATTAGACAATAAGAAAAAAGGAGAAAAATCCAAAAACTCTACCGAAAGTGCTGGACGACTTGGGCATGCAAAAATGACTGGCACCAAGCAAAGAAAACTGTATCAGGCAGCTAAGAGTATGGAAAAGCGTTTGGCTGCATTAGAAGATATTCAAGCACCAGAGCATTTGCGTTCTATTCGTTTTCGTCAAAGTTCAGCCCTAGAACTGCACAATAAGTTCCCGATTACGGCAGATGGTCTGAGCTTAAAATTTGGTAGCCGTACTATCTTTGATGACGCTAACTTTATAATACCGCTTGGCGCTAAAGTCGCTATAACTGGATCGAATGGAACAGGGAAAACGTCCTTGTTAAAAATGATATCAGAACGTGCTGATGGATTAACCATATCTCCAAAAGCTGAAATTGGCTACTTTACACAAACAGGATATAAATTTAACACGCATAAATCTGTGCTCTCCTTTATGCAGGAAGAGTGCGAGTACACAGTTGCGGAAATTCGTGCAGTATTGGCTTCAATGGGGATCGGAGCGAATGATATTCAAAAAAACTTATCCGACTTATCGGGAGGTGAAATCATCAAACTGCTTTTATCCAAAATGCTTTTAGGAAAATATAATATTTTGCTTATGGATGAACCAGGAAACTATCTTGACCTAAAAAGTATTGCCGCATTAGAAACAATGATGAAGTCCTATGCAGGAACTATTATCTTCGTATCTCATGACAAGCAATTGGTCGATAATATTGCTGACATTATCTACGAGATCAAAGACCACAAAATCATCAAGACTTTTGAGAGAGATTGTTAATGATAGCCAATCTAATCCGAACATTAATTATTGAACTCTTTAAAGGAAATTAAAAATGACAATTCAAGATATTCAATCACTTGCTGAAGCACACGGCTTGTTGCTTACGGACAAAATGAATTTCAATGAAATGGGCATTGATTTTAAGGTCGTTTTTGCTCTTGATACAAAGGGGCAACAATGGTTGCTGCGTATTCCTCGTCGTGATGGCATGAGGGAACAAATCAAGAAAGAAAAACGCATTTTAGAATTGGTAAAAAAACATCTTTCTGTAGAGGTTCCTGATTGGAGAATTTCATCTACAGAATTAGTGGCTTATCCCATACTTAAAGATAATCCTGTTTTAAATTTGGATGCTGAAACCTATGAAATAATTTGGAATATGGACAAAGATAGCCCGAAATACATAACATCTTTGGCAAAAACCTTATTTGAAATCCATAGTATTCCTGAAAAAGAAGTTCGGGAAAATGATTTGAAAATTATGAAACCTTCAGATTTAAGACCTGAAATAGCAAACAATTTGCAGTTAGTAAAATCTGAAATTGGTATAAGTGAGCAATTGGAAACCCGCTACAGAAAATGGTTGGATAATGATGTTCTATGGGCAGATTTCACCCAATTTATACATGGCGATTTATATGCTGGGCATGTACTAGCTTCAAAGGATGGAGCTGTTTCAGGCGTTATTGATTGGTCAACAGCCCATATAGATGACCCAGCGATTGATTTTGCTGGGCATGTAACTTTGTTTGGAGAAGAAAGCCTCAAAACTCTAATCATCGAGTATGAAAAACTAGGGGGTAAAGTTTGGAATAAACTATATGAACAGACTTTAGAAAGAGCAGCGGCCTCTCCTTTGATGTATGGTTTATTTGCCTTAGAAACTCAAAATGAAAGCCTTATCGTTGGAGCAAAAGCTCAGTTGGGAGTTATATAATTTAAAAATATGATTGCTGAGAACTGCCTTGTTTTGAAACTTGGTTGGCTTTAATTAGTTTTTAGTATTCTTTATAGAAAATGCCTCGATCAAGGGGCATTTCTAACAATCATTTAACATAAAATTTCTTATGTGAAGTAACCTGAATGCAGCGGTGCCCCATTGGGGGCGCGTTGAGATAAGCCTCTTTTAGATAACTTTAGCAACTCGATAGACAGTTGCAACTCCACAATTCACTGCTTTGGCAATTTCTTCCTTAGTCATATTGCCAACTACTAGCAATTCTTTTATTCGTTTATGTTTAGCCTCATTTGCCTTCTTGCCTGTTGGTTTGTAACCCGAACGTGCCAGGCCCTGCTTAATACGTTCTATACGTTTCTCATTGTCTAGGCGGGCCATTGTTGCCAGAAGATCAATCAACATATTGTTGATGAGTTCCAAGATTGAATGAGTAATGCTGTCACTGGTTTGAATCATTTGGTAGGTAGTAGGAAGATCTGCTACGACTAAACGAAGTCCCTTCTCCTGGATCCTGCGCTTCAGCTCTTGAAAATCTCGTTGGGTTAGGCGTGATAAGCGGTCAATACTTTCAACTAACAATGTGTCACCTTGATTTGCTTCTGACAGTAGCTTATTCAATTCAGGTCGGTCTAACTTCGTACCACTATAGTTTTCCACGTACACAATGGTTTCACCCAAATTCAAGTTTTGGTTTAGATCCTGAAGAATCTGCAAAGCCCTTTCTGCATCTTGATCTTTAGTTGAAGCTCGTAGATAAATACGTGTATTCATTTCTATCATTTAATCTTAATTCTATTAGATTAATGATAATACTATCATTTAATTATTGCATTAAGTCTAATGATAGATATTGTATGCGATTTGGCTCGCTATCATTCAGGTATAGTCTTTTGATAGACTGCTTGTTTGCGGAATGTTCCGATTTGAACCACGCAGATTCAAATCCCAAGTGCAACACATTTGTAGTCAGTTGAAAAAGTTAGGTGTATTCATAGAATCATTAGACTTTTTCAACTCGCAATTGGAAAGCACACAATGAAGAAATACACCCAACTCTCTCAAGATGAAAGATACGAAATTTATGCTACTTTGAAAAGTAAAAGTTCAATCGCCTCCCTTGCTCGGGAGTTAGGACGTTCACGATCAACCATCTACCGTGAATTAAAAAGAAATACTGGACAACGTGGATATAGAGCTCAACAGGCAGCTAAATTTGCAAGTCAAAGACGGTATCGTCCTTCATCATCAATGACAGCATTTGCCTTCGCTTATATTGATTATTTGATTGGTTTGGACTGGTCACCAGAACAAATTTCAGGTGCTTTAACACAACGCGGTTGGCTGGATGTACCTTCACATGAGTGGATTTACCAGTACATTTATCAAGATAAATCAAAAGGCGGTAAACTTCATCTACACTTAAGGCATCAGAAGAAATATCGAAAACGCGGTTACAAAAACACGGATCGTAGGGGTCAAATCATTGATAAAACAAGTATTCACTGCCGAGACCAGGTCATTGATCAACGACAACGTTTAGGAGATTTCGAAGGTGACACGGTGATTGGTAAACATCATAAAGGTGCTTTATTGACTCTCGTTGATCGAAAGAGCCTGTATGTACATATTGTTCATTTAGGGCCAACGAGAGCATCCTCTCAAACGATTACTTGTGCATTAGATCGTTTACAAATGAGCCATGCTTATAGTGTAACATTTGATAATGGCAAAGAATTTTCCGAACACAAAAGAATTACTGATGTTGGCATAGAGACGTATTTTGCTGATCCTTACAAGTCTATTCAACGAGCAAGGAATGAAAATACGAATGGTTTAATCCGTCAATATCTGCCAAAATCATCATCGTTTGATGACGTGTCAAACGAACAAATAGAGCAGATAGAATTTGCACTCAACCATCGTCCTAGAAAAACACTAGGTTGGTATACACCGAGTGAAGTTATGGCTGGTTTTTATACTGTTGCACTTGCCGCTTGAATCCGCCTTTTATTATTCGAAGTTTATCCTAATAGTAAATACACTTTTAGAATTCCTATTTTCATACTGAATGGTTCCATGATGAGCATTAATAATTGCATTAACAACAGCTAGCCCTAAACCAGTTCCGCCAAATGCTTTATTTCTTGAGTCTTCTATCCTGAAAAAAGGTTTAAATAGTTCTTCTTGATATTCCATAGAAATACCTGGCCCGTCATCTTGTATCATTAATGTCCATATATGTCGTTGAACAAATGATGTAATACTTAGTAAGCCTGGATTGGCATAGCGTATAGCATTATCTACTAAAGCAATTAATACCTGTTCCATTCGGCGACTATCACAATACACTATGTCATCTGATACTTCAGAGTGAATAGTAATTTTAGCTTCCTCTAATTTCTCACTAAACATTAAAATAATTTTTGATACGCTTTTTTGGAAATTGGTTGGCTCTATATTTAACTTAAGCTGTTGATTCTCAATTAAACTTAATACTCTCAGATCCTCAACCAAATACGATAACCCTTCAGTCTGGTTTAGTAGACTTTTCATTAGAGCGGGACTAGGCTCAAATACATTATCGACAATACCCTGTAGTCGGCCTTGAAGAATTGTAACTGGAGTACGTAATTCATGTGCTATCGCTGCATTCCACACATGAGCATTTTTTATTGAAACTTCAAGTTTATGGGCCATATCATTAAAATTATCTATAAGCTCTGAAATTTCAGCATTTACATATTTATTGTTTTCAACTCTTGCTGTTAAATCCCCTTGACTAATTTTTTGAGTTGCTACGGCTATAGATTCAATTGGTCTAACAAATCGTTGAGAAAGCCGTATTCCTAAAAAAATAGATAAGAAAAATCCTATAATTAATACTATTAGTAACCAAACTAAGTCTAATAAATGAAGATAAGGCCAGTTCTGCCCAAGTTTTTCCCATGTAACTAATTTCGCTTCAATGGCAATGGCATAAATTAAATAACCAAAAGTTAAAGTAAAAAAAGTAATACTAAAATTCAAAATACTGAATGTAATAATTAGCTGTTTACTAATTTTAATTTTAATTTTACTTTTACTTTTCATTTAAATTATCCAAACGATAGCCTACGCCTCGTACATTAATAAGCATATGATTTAAGCCATGTTCTTCAAGTTTTTTTCTTAATTTACTCACATGACTATCAACAGTTCTTTCTAAAGCATTACCATCTGGCATGCAATAACTCATCAACTCTCCTCTAGTAAACACCTTATGTGGTTGTGCTATCATGAGCATTAAAATTTTATACTCTGTTAAAGTTAAGTTCAGCTTTGGTGATGATGAACTTAAATTAATAAATACACTATGAGTATCCGTTTGAATTTCAATATTTTTATAATGCAAATTCTTATTTTTTGCTTGCTGGTTTTGTTGGCTGCGTCTTAATACAGCATATACTCTTGCTACGACTTCATTAGGATTAAAAGGTTTTACCACAAAATCATCAGCGCCCATTCGGAGTGCCATAACTTTATCAATATCTTGATCAAGTGCGGTTAACATGATGACTGGGGTATCATTAGTTTGTCGAATTTTTTTAAGAACATCCCATCCATTTATTTCTGGTAATTTAATATCTAACAATAATAAATCAATAGGTTGAGACGAATGGAGCTCTATAGCTTGTCTACCGTTCATAGCACGTATGACACGCATCCCTTCTTTTTTTAGATACTGTTCAATAATATCACCAATATCATATTCATCCTCAACAACAAGAATTAGTTTGTCACGGCAATCAAATGAGAATGAACTATCAAACATAAAATAATCCTTTACTAAGAACTTATTTATTTTATCGATATTTTTTTTATTCTCCACACTTTTTCCATAGTTTATCAACGATAAATACACAAATATTAAAAATAATGTAAATATCTAAAACTGTATGAGTTTTTCCATATGAAGAAGCCTCTGTTACTTCCACTTTTTTTATCTATTGGCCTTATCTTACAAGGCTGTGGCTCTGAAGAAGCAGCTCAGACTGAAACACCTTCGGCAAAAGTAAGTGTATTAAATGTTCAACCACAAACAGTAAACTTCAGTGAAAATCTTCCAGCTCGTGTACATGCATTCCGAGTAGCAGAAATTCGCCCTCAGGTTGGTGGAATAATTCAAAAAGTACTATTCAAACAAGGCAGTGAAGTAAAAGCTGGGCAACCCTTATACAAGATTAATTCAGAAGTCTTTCAAGCTGATGTTGCAACAAATCAAGCTGCATTGAAAAAAGCGGAATCAGAAGTTAGTCGATTAAAGACCCAACTTGAGCGTTATCAAGAGTTGTTACCTAGTAATGCTATTAGTAAACAAGAATTTAGTAATGCACAGGCCCAATATCATCAAGCTCTAGCTGATGTTTCACAAATGAAAGCCAGCCTGACACGCCAAAATATTAATTTACAATATGCAACCGTGAGAGCACCTATTTCAGGACGTATTGGTCAGTCTTTTGTCACTGAAGGTGCATTAGTTGGGCAAGGAGATGCTAATGCTTTAGCAGTGGTTCAGCAAATTGACAAAGTATATGTGGATGTAAAACAATCTATTACAGCTTATGAAAAACTACAAGCTGCTTTACAAGCAGGTAAATTATCCGCAAATGCTGATCACAACGTCCAAATTTTAAATAATCAAGATCAACCTTATAACGTTACCGCAAGACTATTATTTGAAGATATTAATGTTGACCCTGAAACTGGCGACGTAACTATGCGTATTGAAGTTGACAATAAAAATCGTCAGCTTTTACCAGGGATGTACGTTCGAGTGAAGATGAGTCGTTCTTCCGTTCCTAATGCCTTACTAATTCCAGAACAAGCGATTCAATATGACAACAGTGGACATTCACAAGTTTATATTGTGAATAGCAAAGGAATGGCTGAGTTACGCAAAATCGAATTAGGTCAACAACATGATCAATTTTACACAGTCAATCAAGGCTTAAATTCAGGTGACCGTATTGTTGTCGAGGGTATTGACCGGATCCAGCCAAATCAAAAACTTGAAATCACTACATGGAAAGTATCAGGACCTAAAAATACGTTTCCAAACGCAGAAGTCAAAGCCTCTACAACAAAAGGAGGTGAATGATTATGTCTCAATTCTTCATCCGCCGCCCTATATTTGCATGGGTGATTGCGATTTTTATTATTCTCTTTGGATTACTCAGTATTCCTAAATTACCTATTGCCCGTTTTCCAAGTGTTGCTCCACCACAAGTGGTTATTACAGCCGTTTATCCTGGTGCAACGCCAAAAGCAATTAACGATAGCGTAGTAACGTTAATTGAACGGGAAATGTCAGGCGTAAAAAACTTACTTTATTATAGTGCAACAACAGATACATCAGGTTTAGCACAAATTACTGCGACCTTTAAGCCTGGTACAGATGTAGATATGGCTCAGGTAAATGTACAAAATAAGATTAAAACTGTTGAAGCCCGCCTGCCGCAGACTGTACGCCAACAAGGTTTGTTAGTCGAAGCATCTTCTTCAGGCTTTTTAATGTTGGTCAGTCTGAGTTCACCTAATGGACAACATTCTGAAGTCGATTTAAGTGATTATTTAGTTAGGAATGCTGTTGAAGAATTAAAACGTGTTGAAGGCGTAGGTAAAGTTCAATCGTTTGGTTCAGAAAAGGCTATGAGAATATGGGTTGATCCAAATAAATTGGTGTCCTATGGCTTATCTATTAGTGATGTAAATAATGCTATACGTAGTAATAATGTTGAAATTGCACCCGGTCGATTAGGTGATGTACCCGCTGAAAAAGGACAACTCATTAGTATTCCCCTATCAGCACAGGGCCAACTTAAAAATATTGATGAGTTCAAGAATATAAGTTTAAAAAGTAAAGTAAGTGGTAGTTCAATAAAACTATCAGATGTTGCTAAAGTTGAAATGGGTTCACAAGCCTATAGTTTTGCTATTTTGAAAAATGGTAAACCTGCTACTGCAGCAGCAATCCAGCTCAGCCCTGGTGCTAATGCAGTAAAAACCGCTGATGGTGTTAAAGCTAAGGTTGAGGAACTAAAACAGAATTTACCAGAAGGTATGCAACTAGATATACCTTATGACACCGCTCCATTTGTCAAAATCTCAATTGAAAAGGTAATTCATACATTACTTGAAGCCATGGTTCTGGTTTTTATCGTGATGTATATATTTTTACATAATGTTCGATATACATTAATTCCAGCGATTGTAGCACCTATTGCTTTACTTGGTACATTTACAGTGATGTTATTGATGGGCTATTCCATCAACGTACTAACTATGTTTGGTATGGTGCTTGCCATCGGAATTATTGTCGATGATGCCATTGTCGTCGTAGAAAATGTTGAACGAATCATGGCAACAGAAGGCCTCTCACCTAAAGAGGCTACCTCTAAAGCCATGAAAGAAATTACTAGTCCTATTATTGGGATAACACTAGTACTTGCAGCCGTATTTTTACCTATGGCATTTGCAAGCGGCTCTGTAGGGATCATCTATCGTCAATTTACAGTGACGATGTCTGTATCCATTTTATTTTCCGCTTTGCTAGCTTTAGTGTTAACTCCCGCACTTTGTGCCACCATTTTAAAACCGATCAATGGTCATCATCAAAAGAAAGGGTTCTTTGCATGGTTTGACCGTAGTTTTGATAAAGTGACTAAAAAATATGAAGTCATTTTGCTCAAAATCGTTAAACACACTATTCCAATGATGATTGCCTTTGTTGTCATTACGGTTGTTACTTTTGCTGGTATGAAATATTGGCCTACAGCATTTATGCCAGAAGAAGACCAAGGTTGGTTTTTAACAACATTCCAACTTCCATCAGATGCAACACGTGAAAGAACCCAGAATATTGTGAAAGAGTTTGAAGGACATCTAAATCAAAAACCTGATGTGCAAAACAATATTTCCGTTCTTGGCTGGGGTTTTGGCGGTTCTGGACAAAACGTTGGGGTTTCATTCTCAACACTAAAAGATTTTGAAGAAAGAAAAATGCCTGCCTCTGAATATGTCAATTCACTTAACGCAGCTATGGCAAAAAGCAATGAAGGTAGCGTTATGTCTATATTGCCTCCGCCAATTGACGAGTTGGGTACATATTCAGGTTTTAGTCTACGGTTACAAGACAAAGCCAACTTAGGTATGCCTGCTCTTATAGCAGCTAAAGAGCAGCTGATTGAAATGGCTTCTAAAAATCCAAAGCTCTATATGGTTTGGGCTGAAGGTTTACCTGAAGGCAATCGTGTGAGCTTGAAAATCGATCGTGAAAAGCTTAATGCTCTTGGTGTTAATTTTGCTGATGTATCAGACATTATTTCAACCTCTATGGGGTCAATGTATATCAATGATTTCCCGAACCAAGGTCGTATGCAACAAGTGATTGTTCAAGTCGATGCAAAATCACGTATGCAGTTGGAAGATATTCTTAATCTCAAAGTAACAGGTTCAAGTGGCCAATTGGTTTCGTTATCAGAAGTTGTGACACCACAATGGAATAAAGCACCACAACAATATAATCGCTATAACGGACGTCCATCTTTAAGTATTGCCGGTATTCCAAACTTTGGGACATCATCTGGTGATGCCATGCGTGAAATGGAGCAAATGATGGCCAAACTTCCTAAAGGAATTGGCTATGAATGGACTGGTATCTCTCTACAAGAAAAACAATCAGAATCACAGATGGCATTTTTATTGGGCCTATCTATGCTGGTGATCTTTCTTGTACTCGCTGCCCTTTATGAAAGTTGGTCGATTCCACTATCAGTTATCTTAGTTATTCCATTGGGTATTTTTGGTGCTGTGATTGCAATTATGACGAGAGGCATGATGAATGATGTGTTCTTCAAGATTGGACTCATCACAATCATTGGTTTATCGGCCAAGAACGCTATTTTGATTGTTGAATTTGCCAAGATGCTTAAAGAAGAAGGTATGACTTTAGTTGAAGCTACCGTTCAGGCTGCAAAACTTCGTTTACGTCCAATTCTCATGACATCTCTTGCCTTTACATGTGGTGTTGTTCCTTTAGTCATCGCATCAGGAGCGAGCTCTGAAACACAACATGCATTAGGTACTGGGGTATTTGGCGGCATGATTTCAGCAACAATTCTCGCAATTTTCTTTGTTCCAGTATTTTTCATCTTCGTACTGGGAGCAGTTGAAAAACTCATTTCTTCAAAGAAAAAAACGACCCCTTAAGTTAAAAGAGCCAAAAGAAACATAAATGTTTCTTTTGGCTCTTCTTCGATATTACTGCTTTTACTATTTGGAGAAAATCATGCTTAAAATGCCAGTTCATTTAACACGAGGATTACTTGTTTCTTCCCTTTCCATTGCATTAACTGCTTGTATCAATATGCAGGCATCACAACCTGTACAGAAGTCGAATATTCCACAAAATTTTTCACAAACATCTACGGGAACATCGATTGCGGAAAATGGTTATAAAACTTTCTTTTCTGATCCTAAGTTACTACAAGTAATTGAAATTTCAATCGACAATAATCGTGATTTACGTACTGCCGCCTTAAATATTCAACGTGCCCAACAACAATATCAAATTAGCAAAAATGATCAGCTGCCCACAATTGGAGCAACTGGTAGTGCAGTTCGACAAGTCGAATCCTCTATTAATCCTAATAACCCATATTCGACTTTTCAAGTTGGCTTGGGTGTAACCGCTTATGAATTAGATTTCTGGGGACGAGTCCAAAGTTTAAAAGATGCCGCTTTAAATAATTACTTTGCGACACAAAGTGCTAGAGATGCTACTCAAATTAGTTTAATAAGCCAAGTCACCCAAGCATGGTTAAATTATGCTTTTGCAAAAGATAATTTAAATCTTGCGGAGCAGACATTAAAAGCACAAATTGATTCGTACAATCTCAATAAAAAGCGTTTTGATGTAGGTATTGATAGCGAGGTTCCATTACGACAAGCTCAAATTTCTGTCGAAACAGCACGAAATGATGTGGCTAACTATAAAACTCAAATGGTACAAGCACACAACTTACTGAATCTTTTAGCTGGACAAACTATTCCACAAGATTTACTTCCAAATCAAAGAATTAAAAGTATTACAAAGGAAACAGCTTTCACAACTGGCCTGCCCAGTAATTTACTTAATAATCGTCCTGATTTAAAAGCAGCTGAATTTCAACTTAGAGCAGCGGGTGCAAATATCGGTGCAGCAAAAGCACGACTATTCCCAACAATTAGCTTGTCTGGATCCGCAGGTTATGCTTCAACAGAGTTAAATGATTTATTTAAATCTGGAGGTTTTTCTTGGTCAGTTGGTCCAAGTATTGACCTTCCTATTTTTGATTGGGGAACCCGTAAAGCTAATATTAAAATCTCTCAGACAGAACAGCAAATTGCACTTGCTAACTATGAGAAATCGATACAGTCAGCTTTTCGTGAAGTTAATGATGCA
Organism: Acinetobacter sp. WCHAc060033; assembly: GCF_004209125.1. Classification (NCBI taxonomy): domain Bacteria; kingdom Pseudomonadati; phylum Pseudomonadota; class Gammaproteobacteria; order Moraxellales; family Moraxellaceae; genus Acinetobacter; species Acinetobacter sp. WCHAc060033. Next base: position 12,602 of record NZ_SGSW01000070.1, read on the forward strand.
CTTGCCGCTCATGCACATATCGAAGATCGTTTAGCAGCCCAGCGTCGTTTGGTCATTGCAACAGATGCAACATATAAACTATCCAGTGCTCGTTTTAGAGCAGGTATTGATAGTTATTTAACGGTATTAGATTCGCAACGCTCTTCTTATGCAGCACAACAAGGACTACTTATCCTCGAACAAATAAAACTAAATAATCAAATCGAACTTTATAAGTCGTTAGGTGGAGGAATTGCGAGTTGAAAAAGTCTAATGATTCTATGAATACACCTAACTTTTTCAACTGACTACAAATGTGTTGCACTTGGGATTTGAATCTGCGAGATAAAAAAACAGCCATCTGTTGACAAGGTTTTTACAGGAAAACTTGGCAACAGATATAAATAAACCCAAAGAGCATATTATCACTCAAGATGGTAAGGCTGTTTAGCATCAAATAATTGTGAATAGACCATCTATGTAGGTTTAATAATGAAAGCTT